>NZ_JBSSEF010000007.1:0-77126 GCF_054061455.1 Thermostichus sp. OS-CIW-20 | reverse complement strand
CTTCCTGCCGATGTTGTTCCAAAATGCCCACTCGCTTGGTGCCTGCTTTCTTAGGGGCTAAATCTTGAGTTTGTTGGTACTGACGCACCCAGCGGCGTACTGTTCTTTTGGTCACCATGAAGCGTTTAGCTACCTGGCGGATGGAGGTGTTACCTGCCTGATAGGCTGCTACAACTCTTTGCCGCGAATCCAAAGAATGAGTCGGCATTCCTTTCTCTCCTTCCTCTTGAATACCTGTACCCTATTTTAAATTAAAAGGCTGTACCTAATTTATGGTGAAAAACCCGACGGGTGGAAACCCTCTGGAAAGCGTGTCAAGCGGGGCCTGTACCAACGGCAAAGGGGTGGTTGGTTAACGCTGAGGCAAATGCTGTCGCCAACCTGCTTAAGAAAGTCAGCAGAACCTTGGAGCTTTGCGTGAAGGAACTGTCTAGAGGCGCTTTGACAACGCCGTTACGGGTTCTTTTGTGGACTGCGTAAGAATCCCCCGCCTTCAGGCGGTGGGAGTGTTAAATCCAGCTACAATTGCTGTGTAAAGCCCCGCTTTAGGATCAACGCCGCTGGCAATGGCAAAGGCAAGCGCTAGCGGCAAAGCCACCACTGCTGTGGTCAAGCCGCCCATAAGGTCGCCGCGCCAGCGCGCCAAAAGCTTTTTCCACCCTTGGCCTGCGTCATCCGTAGCCACAGTTGGCTGACTCACCACAGCTACTCGAACACTCCTCAGTTGCCGATAAGTCCTTTCAAAAGGTAACACAGTGTTTACAAATGTGTATACGGACTCAATGGCACCGGGGAAGGTGTAGCGTCGCTGAGTGCCTCAGCGGCAGTTGACGGATAAAGCCAGAGTGTGAGCAGCCGATCGTAGGCCCAACGATGGTTTAGAATATTTTTAGAATCTGGTCTGAGGTTGCGGGGATCCTAAAGACGCCCAGCTCGGCGGTTTTATTCCGTCGTTTCTTCTCCCCTTTCCCTTCAGCTCCCTCTGTAACTTAGGAGATTGCTATGGCCGTTCCTAGTGGTCTTTCCAGCTCGCTGCCGGAGCAAGAAACCTCTACGGGACAAGGAAACGGTCTGAACTTGGCTCCTCGGCCTGCCGACCCGATCCTGCCGGCTGCTCTAGGGTCAGGAGAGAGGTCCGGCCCGCCGGTGTTTCCTAGCCCTGTCAAGTTCAGCAAGATCGAGATCGACAACCGCCCGGTGGGAGCTTCCACCCTGAAGGTAGTGGATTACTTTGCCGATGGCCGTCCGGTTGCTGCTGCCACTCTGAAAGTTGTGGATACCTGGGGCGAGGGGCGCCCAACGGTGGCTTCCGGCGTCAAATTTGTCCATGACCCAACCCTCAACCGGCCGGTGATGGCGGACGGCCTGAAAATTGCCAAAACTTTCCTGGGAAATCGCCCTATTGAGGCTAGTCCCCTTAAGGTGTTGCGTTAGCCGGCATCCCTGACGAGGGCCAGGGATCCCCCTGCTAACCTGAGTGGGGGAGACGTGACAGCGGCAAATATGGAGATCCTGGCGGCTTTGGTGGGGTTGCTGGCGGGCTTGGGAGGAGGGGCAGGCTACCTGGCAGATCAGGCGGCTCGGCAGCTTTTGCTCGCTCAGCTCGATGGGGTAGAGGTTTTGGAGGTGCGCATCCAAAGCCGCCCTAACTATCGTTTTTTGAGCGGCCAGGCGGATCGGTTGTTGGTTGCCGGGCGGGGGCTGTACAGGGCTCCGTTTCCGCGCATAGAGCTGCTGGAGCTGGAAACAGATCCGGTGGCCATTGACCCCTCTTTTTTCCGCGGGGCTCCTCTGCGGCTGGAGCGTCCTCTGCAGGCGGCGGTGCGGGTGGTGGTGCGGGAAGAAGACTTGAATGCTGCCCTCAACTCGCCAGAGGTGCTGAGACAGTTTCAGGATATCCGAGCAGATCTGCCCTTTGGCGGGCTTAGGGACGAACCCCGCCGCTTCGATCTGCGCAAACCCCGGGTCGAGTTTTTGGCTCCTGACCGCCTTCGACTTTCTGCCCTCTTGGTGGAGCAGGAAGGCGGCAGCGAGCAAAAAGACTCCGTCCCGCTGACGCGAGCAGTTGATGTAGTGTTCAACGCCGGGATCCAGGTGGAGGAGGGGCGCCGCTTGCAGCTTCAGGATCCGGAGTTTGTCATCGGCTCTGTGCGGGTTCCCGATGAGATCTCGGCAGCGTTTTTGGGCGGCCTTAACGAGGTGTTTGATCTGCAAGAGCTAGAAGATCTGGGGCTCCTGGTGCGGGTGCTCAGCCTGGAGATAGGGTCTGATCAGGTGCAGGTGATCGGCTTTGTGCGGGTCGAGAGCTTGGAGACCCTGATGGGATCCCGGCGAGCCGCCCTTCCCTAGCAGGGATCCCCGCCCATTGGGGCTAAATCTTCTCGTCGATAGGGTCGTCTTCTGCCAGGAGCTTCTCGATGCGGGCCTCGTCCAGGCGGGAGAGCAGCCGCGCCGCCTCTTGGTTGTCGCGAATGGCTGTGGCCAGCGTGAAGCCAGTTCAAGCTGGCTTGCGCCTGTGCCGGTTTGGGGATCCCCGGCAGGGTGGGCCTTTCTTCGCTACCCTAGAGCTAAGCAAGACAGGGGAATGGCAGCGATGGATCACTACGGAGGGCGTACCGCACAGCTTGGCTCTGGCAAATTGGGGGGGCGACGTTCCCGCCCACGGCGCGACCAGGCCCTGCCCCTGGGGATCCTGGGCTTTTTGCTGGGGGTGGGGGTGATGGGGGGAGCCTGGTGGTACAGCATTGGGCCGCGGCAAACCCTTTCTTTGTACTGGCTGACCACGGCTAACAACTCGATCTACTACGTGCAGCAGGAGCGCTCCGTGCGCGCCTTCGACGCCCAAGAGGCCATCCGTGTGGCTTTGGAAGAGTTGATCGCCGGGCCCCGGGATCCCCACCTCACCACCGCCATCCCTCCCCAGACACGGCTGCTCGATGTGCGGGTGGAAGGCAACGATATTTTCCTCAATTTCTCTTCTGAATTCACGCAAGGGGGGGGATCCACGGCGATGATGAGCCGGATCGCGCAGGTGCTCTACACGGCCACCAGCCAGAACCCCGGCGCGCGGGTGTGGATCTCCGTCGAGGGGCGTGCCCTCGAGGTATTGGGGGGGGAAGGGCTGATGATCGACCAACCCTTGACGCGGGCCTCGTTTGTCCCCAGCTTCCAGCTTCCGGCAGAACCTGAGGCGGAGCCGTCAGCCGTATCGGCCTCCTGAGAGATCATGAACTGGTTCCAACGGGTGGGCAGCAGTTTTCTCCTGGCCGGGCAGGTGACCTTGCACCTGCTGCGGGGCCGCATTCACCGTCGCAACACGCTGGAGCAACTGGCAGCGGTGGGGCTGGAGTCGCTGCTGATTGTTTTGATCACAGCGGTGGTGATCAGCGGCGTTTTCACGATTCAGTTGGCGCGCGAGTTCATCAACTTTGGAGCTTCTTCCCTCATCGGCGGGGTTTTGGCCATTGCCCTGGCCCGCGAGCTGACGCCGGTGGTGACGGCGGTGATCCTGGCTGGACGGGTGGGATCCGCCTTTGCCGCCGAGCTGGGCACCATGAAAGTCACGGAGCAGATCGACGCCCTTTACCTGTTGCGCACCGATCCGGTGGACTATCTGGTGATCCCACGGGTAGTGGCCGCGGGGCTGATGCTGCCGGTGCTCACCATCCTCTCCCTGTTGACGGGGTTGGTGGGGGGGATGATCATCTGCGCGTCGGTTTACAACATTCCTTCCACGGTGTTTCTCACCTCGGCTCAGAATCTCCTGGCCCCTTGGGACTTGATCGTCTGTTGTTTGAAGGCGATGGTGTTTGGGTCTCTGATCGCCATTGTCGGCTCCAACTGGGGCCTTTCCACCAGCGGGGGCGCCAAGGGGGTGGGGCGCTCCACCACCGATGCTGTGGTGACGGCGTTGCTGGGGGTGTTTGTTACCAACTTTCTGATCTCTTGGCTGGCGTTTCAGGGCCCGGGAACTGCCCTCAGCCGCGCCTTCTAGCCACTCAAAAGGGCAAAGGTAGGAGATAGTGATGCAAAATCCCTACGCCCCATTCCTGAGATTTTCTTGGCCTGAGATCAGCCGGGCGCTCAGGATCTGATCCCCCAGCTTGATCTTGCGCAGCACCTCGGTGCCCTCGGTAACATAGCCGAACACGGCGTAGCGGCCATCCATGAGGTTGAGGCCGGCGGGAGTGAGATCCGGCTCGGCCATAAAGATAAAGAACTGAGAAGAGGCGCTGTTGGGATCCTCGGGATAGCGGGCCATGGCCACCGTCCCTTCGGCAGCAAAGGGCAGGGCCGGCTCCACATCCCACAGGCCCAGTTGATCGAAGGTTTGGCCGTAGCGGGGCATTACCTCACCCTTGACCCGGATCTCCATGGGGATGGTGCGGACTCTGCCGGTGGCCGGATCCACATAGCCGTCGGCAGGGCCAGGGGGATCTCCAGCTTGCACTAGGAAGAATTTCTCCACTCGGTCAAAGGTCAGGCCATCGTAGAAGCCCCGCTGCACTAGGTCAGCGAAGTTGCCAGCAGTTATTGGAGCACTATAGCCATCCAGGGTGATCACCATGCGCCCGGCGGTGGTGTTCAGCTCCACTTCTGCCCGGCCCAGGAGCTGCGGCTTGTCGGCGTACTCATCAGGTACCTCGTAGGGGAAGGCCCCCACCCAGTTGTTCTCCAGGGATCCCAAGTCGTCTATGAGGCGGTCGTAGGCGGCGCGGGCTTCCTCCTTGCCCTTGGATTTGCGCTCCGTGGCCTGGCTGATGAGCTGCAACTCCTGGCGTAGGGCGGCTATTGCTTCAGAGGCGGCGGCAGCCTGCTCGGGGGGCAACTCCGCCAGCAGGGGATCCGCATAGCGATCCAGGAGCCGCTCCACCTGGCGCACATCCCCCCGCACCGCCGACCAGCGGTTGTACTTCAGGTCCGCCTCGATCTTGGTAATGGCTTCATCGATTTCCCAAATCCGACTGTCCTGGATGGGCAGGGCCCGCCGCAAGAGAGTACGCGGATCGGTAATGGCATCCCCTTGGGGCAGAGCCAAGGCCGGGATCCCCCAGAGCGCCACCACGCAGAATAGAGCAGCTACGTAGAGGCCAATCCGGCAAAGGGATCCCCATTGCCAAAATCCTTGGGCACGCTGCGTCATGGTTCCTACCGACTGCAAAACCACTCCTGTCTCAGCCTGACATCCCACCGTCACAGGCGGCAAGCGCTGTCAAACCTCGATTGAGATTTCAACGACTGGCGTGCTCCACCTGGGGGAAAGCCGTTATCGCTACGCAACGCTTTTGCAACCGCGATAGCAAAGACGGAGTTCTCCAAGGGCATGGCTACACGGCTCTCCTACCTAGGAACGGCGACCTCGAAACGGATGACCCCGGCTGAGCCAGAACTGCCTCCCCCCACGTTCACCACCACCACGCCGTTGGGGTTGCTGATGCCCCCACAAGCAGGCGGCACGGCCCCACCCGGCGGAATGAAGGCTCCCCCTCCCCCTGTGCTCACCGACAGGCTGCCCGGCACATACTGCAAGCCAGGCGCCAGGGGATCGCACACCACAAAGGTGGAAGCGGGCGAGTCCAGCAGGAAGTAGATGGCAAACTGCACCCGCGCTCCTGGGCGCACCGGCAGGTTGATGGCCCCCTGCAGGAAGGTGCTGGCTCCGCCTGGCCAAGGGATCCCTGGGTTGTCGTTGGGGTCGGTGGGCTCGTCGAAGAATTCGGGGATAGGAGTTCCGTTGAGAGCGGTAATCCGCTTGACCAGTCGGATCCCTTCTTCTCGGGGTGCTGGTGTTGGGGTTGGCATTGGTGTCGGCGTTGGCGTCGGTGTTGGCGTGGGTGTCGGCGTGGGTGTCGGTGTCGGCGTTGGCGTTGAGGTTGGCGTTGGCGTCGGTGTCGGGGTTGATGCTGGAGTAACTGTGACGGTAATGGTGGCTTCGTTGGAAATTAGATTGTTTGCGTCTTTTACGGTGTACTTAATCGGGGTAGTGGTACCTATGAAACTAGGCTCCGGCGTAAAAGTGACTTCCCCAGTAGCTAGGTTGACGACATATGTGCCTTCTCCGGAAACTGTCAGAGTAGTTTCCGGATCAGGAGTGGTCGGATCTAGGTCAATGGTACTCGGATCCAAGCTAGAGACATACCCTACATCATTAGACAGAATCGTGATGGTGACCGGTGTATTTTGGGAAGTGGTTGCAGTGTCGTTATTGGCAAGAGGGTTGTAAGCCACAATTCCCCCTCCTGCCGTCATGTCCCAGCCGCCGTTGGTTTGATTCGTATTCTTTGGGAAGGTGTTGAAGTTTTGAATTGAGCCGGTTACATCATTGCCAACCACCGAGTATCCGTAGAATGTTTGATTAGGCGATATACCTAGATCTTGGAAGCTTACAAAAACGCCCGATAGCTTTTGATTGAATACTTTGGACGTAATATTCGTATCTAGGGGCTCGCTTTCACACAGATCGTTATGCACATTTGTTCGAACAAGCTTCGTTCCCTGTGACCAAGTACCTGCTCCAACCGCAACAACTGATCCGTAAGTATAATTTACAGGGTTAGGGTCAAGACTAGTGATAGCGGCTATCTTAAAAGAGTCATTGCCGCCTCTATCCAAAAGGAGAAACCCGATTTTATTTAGATTGGCACTGGGAGCAGTTATGCCGCTTGGAGTAATAAAGTCAACTCTTTCTATGTTATTGTATGTTATTGATATTACGAGTGCCAGAGTCGAGGTTTGTAAAAATATTATCTGTCCCTGCCTTGATAACCGGATTTATAGGATCGATTAAGAGAGCCTGCTCCATAGCTGTAATTCCAAGACTGCCAGGAGTGTCAGGATGAACGACCCAGACAATGTTGCAAGTTCCTGATGCCTGTGGGTTGTTGACTCTTCTTAAAACAACTTGCTCGGTTACACCAATGAGAGAAAGCTTGTTAGTGCCTACTTGGATGTTTGTTAAAACAAAGTTAGCATCCAGGGTGGGCGTGGCGCCAACCTGTAAGGTATGGCGGTAACGATGCTCTACTGATCCTTCGACAAAAATTGTGGGAGTGGCAACAGAGCCGGTCGTAGCCTCTAGAATCCAATCTGCGTTGTATCCAGCATAACCTGTAAGGTTGGTAGAAGCGGCAATGTCAGCTCCTGTTAGATGGGCTAGCTCCTTGATGAAAAGACGACCCTCTGAACCGGATGCCACTTCGCAACCGTAGATCAAGATCTCTGCATCGTCGGTCAGGCTAGATTTCCACTGCGAGAGCAAGCTTGCATATTCTGATAGGTTTTCTAGGTTGAGAATGCTTTTGCCCAACTGTATTGAGCCGGATTGGCCATGAGATAGGATGTGTAAGGCTCTAACCCCTTTTCGACCTCGCAGCACCTCGGCGATCTGCTGGATCCCGTCTTTGTTAGGATCCAAAAGAATAACTTCTGTTCCAGGTCGGATCCCTGTTAGCAAGATCGATAGATCGGGCAAAGCTGGGTCGATAAAGACCAGCTCATCTTGAACAGTATGTTGCAGAGGTATATTGCCCGATGTGGCAGGATTGGCACTCTCCGCCCTCAAAAGAAGAACGAGCAAAGCTGTGGAAACGGATCCCAGAGTGCGGCTGAGAATTCGGAATAGCCCAGCAGATTGCTTAAAGTTGGGCGTAGAAAGTCTTGAGGCCAACATCTAACACTCCTCGCTTTTTCAAGAAATGTCCTCAGAAAAGAAAAAACAGAACTCGATTCCAAACGAGACAGCTACAAATTGTCCACTCTCACCGTGACTGGATTGCTAAATACTAAAGTTCCAGACGACAGACGAACTAAAGCCCTATTGGTGATGACGATGGGAAGGGCAGGAGCCTCGGGAGAAGGTGTTGCTGCTGGCGAAGGAGTTATGGGAACCAGAGGAGAAGCCGGTGGCCGAGTTGCCGGCGGCTCAGGGGGCAGTGGCGGCAGGGTCGGTATCGGGATCCGCAGCCGACAGGGTTGATCGGATTGGTTGCCTTCCGGGGCATAGCAAACTCGAATCAGATCCTCGACAAACCGCAGTTCATTAAAGCTCAGCCGATCCGCTTGCTGGATGATATCGGCAATAATTTCCTCTAGGTTGCGGGCTGTCCTGGAAAGAGGTACGCTGACAAACAAAATGTTCTCCAAATCCCTAAGCTCAGAGGGGGCTAAGTTCGAAAAAGGCACTCGCTCCCGTTGCCGTAACAAGATGCGATAGAGAGCCTCGCTCCAAGGAGAAACATCGACGGCTGCGCTGAAAACAAATCCCCGCAGCGGTGTCGATTGGCCGACCTGCTGTCCCTGCCTGACGAGGTTCGATTGCACCGAAACCAATTTCCCCGGCGGCTGCGTAATTAAGCCGGAAAAGGGGATCGTAAACCGCAAGTTGCTATCCAGGGTGGCAGTGGCTAAGGGGGGAGACAGAATATCTCCGCGGGAGCTTAAGCCGACTAGCTGAACGGGGTTGCCCACTGAAAAGATCGGCCCGCCTGCACAAAGGGCAGCCGTGGATCCCGGGCCACAAAGCTGAGCAAAGGGATCAACGACCAACCCCAGGATGGCAGCCGCAGAGCCTGCAGCGGGATCCCTTGTCGGCAGCCCCGCCCCAGAAGGATTGCTGGGGCCGCTACTACCACAACCTTTCAGAAAAACAGTTAAGTAGCCTGTAAGCGCGGCAGCCAGGCCAAGGGCAGCCGGTCGCCAAAATCTTCTGGATATGCCCAGTCGTCGCAACATATGCTTATGCCTCGCTCTTGATTGCGAATGTTGTCGGCCTGCAGAATGGCCCTAGGGGGATCCCACGGCGAGAACGGCGTCGTTGAAGGGTGTTACCAAGCGGATCCCGTCTCGCTCAACCCTCAGCTCGCCGCTGAGAAGATAAAAACCAACCGGCAGAGGAAGATTGCCCTGTGCCCGCACCTGTAGGCGGTGCTCCCCAATCGCAGCAGGGAATAAATTGGCAAAGGGAGCTTCCAAAGCTTCGGCAAACCGCGCCAACACAAAAGTGCCTTCTGTGGCCGCCGCCAGCCGCTGGAGCTCCAAGAGGTTTAAGTCAACGCCCAGCCCGACCACATACACAGTTAGCTTCTGCCCCCGCTCTCGGGCCAGCGTTGTGAGCTCCCGAGTGGTTTGCTCAATGGAGCGGGTGCTCTCGTTATCGATGCCGTCGGTGAACACCACCAGGCGCCGGTTGAAGGGCTCATTGGGGCGAAAGTCGCTTAAGAAACGCGCGGCTTCCACCGTGGCATCATAAAGGGCGGTGTTCCCACCAGGATTTGCCCGCAGTACCCCCCGCCTCAGCAGTTGCTTGTCGCTGGTGAAGTCTTGCAGCAGTTGGGCCGTGCGCAAGGGCTGGCCGAGAGCGGTAGCGCCAAAACCAGCTCCTCGATTATCGAAGCGGAGCACCGCCCCCAGATCCAGGGGTGTGGCGCGAAATTGATCCAAAAGCCCAAAAACAGCCAAAAAGCGCCGGGACTGGGGATCCAAAACCAACAGGCTGCCTGAGCCATCCATCAGCACTGCCATGAGCAAAGGCCGCTGAGGCAGATCCGGCGGGGGGTTCTCGATCCGGGTGGGTGTCAGGGTCAAGGCTACCGGCTGCGGGATCCCTAGCAAGTCGGTTACCCGGTTTACCTGCAGGCTGACCTGACTGGCAGAGAGCTGGGTTATTGGTTGGGGCGGATCCCCGCCTTGCAGGAGGGCGATGTTGAACTCCATTTCCCCTTGTGTGCCAGAAAAGGAGCGGGTCAGAGCCCCATTGAATGTCAGGCGAGCTTGGGATCCCACAGCAGACGGATCAATGCCTGTGCCGCCAGAAGAGCCACAGCCGGCAAGGCAACTTCCCACGAGCACCAGGAGAAGCAGCCAACCAGCTTTTTGGCTTTTTACTTGACCGGGCTGTATTTTTACAGTCATTGCAGCTGCCAGTGCAAGCATAGTGGGGTGGCATGAAAGTACGGAGTTACAGTACCACCCAGTAATTCCGAAAGCTACTGTAGCGCTTGGTGTAGACGTAAAGATTTTTACTGCAGTTAGAGGATCTCGAGTTCATCTTTTTTCACAATGCGAGCACAGCGGGTCTCAGCTTTGAGCCTAGTAGGGCGGCTAAAGCCTGTCTGCTCCGAGAATTGCTTCGAGATAAAGACCCCTTTGTTTTGCCACTTGTGGCAAGCGTTCTCGGTAAACTACCCGACTCCGACCGCTAAAGCGGTACGGAGCGGGCTTTCAGTAGCCCTGAGCCTGCTCTGCTCTACCAGAGAACAAAACAGGCCCGAACCTCTAGGCTGGTTTACGACAGCCCCCAAAAGCGCAATCACATTCGCACCATTCAAATCCGCATCTCCTTCCCATCCACAGTGCCCACACTTGAACGACTTGCCACTGCGGTAGGATTGCGCAGGATCGGGATGGATATGCAAACACTTGTGGCAGGTCTGCGACGTGTAAGCAGGCGGCACAAGAACCAGAGAAACCCCTGCAACCCTCGCCTTGTATTCCAGAAACTGGCGTAGCTGGTAGAACGCCCAACTGTTAGCCCTGCGCCGCTCGGCTTTGCTGCGGGGTTGTTGATTGACTCTTTCCCGGATCCCTGTCAGGTCTTCCAGGGCAATAGCGCTGTTTGTGGTCTTTGCCCTAGAGACAATAGCTTTGGAGATGCGATGATTGACCCACGCCTGAAAGCGTCTCTCCTTGCCAGACAGCCGTTGCAACAGTTCTCTGCATCTGCGCCGCGAACTGCGGGTGCCCTTACTGGCTTTGCGTTGAAGTACCGCCCTCAGCTTGGAGTAGTGGTCTCGGACTCGGTTCAACTGCTGTCCATTCCAGTTATCACCCTCTGACGTATGGGCAATATCTGTCCTTCCCAAATCCACCCCCAGCACTCTACCCGTGCGTTGCGGTGGGCACGGTTCCGTTTCCACACAGATCTGAATAGAGTAGGAACCGTCTTTGCGCTTGACCAGAGTGGCAGATTTGGGATTGGAGCCCGCCAGCCGTTCTCTCTGGTAGCGGCCAATCGCCAGCTCAAAGCGCTCCCGACCCTCCACCGTGGTCAGCGACACCGTCCAGTCTTTCTCGCGGAACGAAAAGATACGAGCGTCGTAGGTAGCGAAGCCCCCTTTGAACGCTTTGACGGGGCGGTTTTTCTGTTGGGCAACTTTACGGGCGCCGGCCAGCCGTCTGCAGACCTGCTGAGCCAAGTTACTGGATAAGCCGAACCGGGCACGGATTTCGCGGTAGCACAGAGACTGGAGCTTAACGGCGTTGGCGACTTTCTCCGGCGTGTTCTGGTTGACCCAATTCAAGGCTTGGCCAAAAGCCTCCAAAGTCGCGTCCAATTTGGCGGCTTGCGACTGGGACGCCTTGAGCTTGCAGGATACGGTCAGGACTTGGGTCATAGTTCTATTGTAACCTCGCATTCCTCCCGACACTGACCCTACGGGTACAGTGCGGGGCTCCTGCGATTTCTAGCTGACCAATTGTCAAATAAGCCGGCGCTCTCCTCCGTGGCCTATAGTTCATAGCAGCTCATCAGTGCAGGTGTAAGCTCTAAAAGGATCCCCTGGGTGAGGAGGAGAACTGAACATGGCGGCAAAGCAACTCAAGTTCTATTGGAGCCCCCAACACCAGCTCTTTAGCTGCGATGGCGCCAAGTTGGAGGGGCACGGCTACATCCAAACCAACCCCTCCCATGACCTGGTTCACCTGCTCATTGCCGCCAACGGCAACATGCCCTGGCAGCCGGTGGAAAGCCGCGAGCAAACTTGCTTTGCCGAGTACAACGCGGTAATGCTGGAGCACCTGTTGGTCAACTGCTTCAACGCAGCGGTGCTGGGATCCCTGCCTGCCCAGCAGATCATCCCAGAGGCGCGGAAGTTCTTGCGGTGGTTTGTTTCAGAACATTACGCCCCTTTTCCGGTGTCTGAAGAAGAGGCTTTTCGTCGCTTTGCTGCGCACCTGGATATTGAGCGCATTGTGCGTTTGTTCCCCTATTTTTACAGTCTGCGGGCTTGGGAATGCTTCAGCCCCGATTACCGCGCCGAGACCTACGACCTGGAGTTCACCTCCGAGGATGATCCCGTTCGAGAGGCCCCGGAATGGGCGGCGGATCCCAACATTTTGGAGACTCAGGAGCTGGTGCGGCAAAAGCTCTCTGAGGCAGTAGCCGAGGCGGGCTCGATCCGGCCCAAACCGGAGCCCGTTTTCCCGCCAACTTCGTCAGCTTCTCCTCTGTCCGATCCCCCAGCCAAGACCAGGCAGAAAAAAACCGGACTCGGCTTCAAGCCTGCCCGTTGATGGATCCCCTCACCCCTTTCCCACAGGGAGAGGGGAAGACTAATCTGCGCCTTTCACTAGCCGACGAAAGGCCTTTTTGCCCACCTGCAAAATCCGCCCGGCCAGCTCCGAGGCATGGGCAAACTCCAGGTTGGGATCCTCCACCTTTTGACCATCTAGCCGCACAGCGCCCCCTTGAATCTGCCGACGGGCCTCGGCAGCGCTCTTGCACAGGCCGGACTCGCGCAGGATGTAGCTGAGCTTAACCGGATAGGACAAGCCCTCGACAGCAAAGGTGGGGATGGAGGCGGTCTCGACAAGTTCACCGTGCAACACCAGGGCTTGGGCGGTGCGCTGGGCCTCTTCTGCCACCTCAGGGGAGTGAAACTGAGCCACTAGGGTTTTGGCTAGGAGAATCTGGCGCTGGCGGGGATCCGCCGGCAGCTCCGAAAGAGGCACTGAGGTGAGCAACTCGAAGTAGCGCTGCACCAGGTGATCCGGCACCTTCTCCAGCTTGGAGTACATGGTGAGGGGATCCTCGGTCAAGCCCACGTAGTTGTTCTTGGACTTGGACATCTTCTGGTAGCCATCCAAGCCCTCCAAAAGAGGCACCGTTAGGCAAAACTGCGGGGTTTGCCCTTTCCAAAGCTGTAGCTCCCGGCCAACTAGGAGGTTAAAGCGCTGGTCAGTTCCCCCCAACTCCACGTCCGCCTCCAGCGCCACCGAGTCGTAGCCTTGCAGGAGAGGGTAGAGAAATTCGTGCAAGTAGATGGGCGTTCCCGAGCGGTAGCGCTGGGCAAAGTCCTCTTTGGCCAACATCTGCCCCACCGTCATCTGAGCCTGCAGCTCGATTAGCTCGCTCAAGGTAAGGCGGGCCAGCCACTCGCTGTTGCGGCGCACCTCCAGCCGACCGGGGGTCTCAAAATCCAAAATCTTGCCGGCTTGCTCCAAGTAGGTGCGGGCGTTTTCCTCCACTTCTGCCGGGGTGAGGCGGGGACGGGCCTCCGATTGGCCGGTGGGATCCCCGACCAGGGCTGTAAAATCCCCGATGAGGAGGATGGCCACATGGCCAGCATCCTGGAATTGGCGCAACTTGCGCAAGACCACTGCATGGCCCAGGTGCAGATCTGGCCGCGTGGGATCGATGCCCAGCTTCACCCGCAAGGGGCGATCGGTGGTGGCCAGGCGCTCCGCCAAGGCTGCCGCTCCCCCTGGGAAGACCTCGGCCACTCCCCGCTGCGTGATCTCGGCGATGCGGGGATCTCCCTGGGCTGACGAGACAGCAGTTGGAAATGTTCTCGAAGTTGGCTCCATCCACTTGGCTCGATGAGCACCATGGGCTATTTTAAGCCCATCAAAACCTTCGGGGTACTCTGGCGACGGGGGATAGAGACTGAGGAGGGCAGCTCCCCTTGGGTCTCACAACTAGCGGGGGAATTCCCAAGGCCATTGGGGAACTACTGGGCCCCCCTTTCATCCCCCCGTGTACGAGGGGACAGAGGGGGGTTCGGGAACGCTTGGGGAGATCTGGCGTAGTGACAAGTAGGTGAAGAAGTTAGTGGCCCGTCACTAATTACTAACCACTAGCCACTAGTTAGTAAGTGCTGTCGTGGAACCAAGAACAAGAATCCCCGCCCTTTAGGGATGGGGGGTATGTCGACGCAGGCTTCATAAAAGCTGCAGAGAAGCAGAAAGCTTTCTCCCCTGCAGACCCTGCCAGGATCAGCCGTAGTATCCCTGGTTGATCCGGTTTTCCAGTTGGTTGGCTCCCTCTTGGTACTCCCCAAACACGAAGTTCTCCGCGTTCGCCTTGATCAAGGCCTTCTGTTGCTCCGTCAATTCTGGGATCTGCAGCATGTCCTCCAGGCTGTTGTAGGGAGCATTTTTTACTAGGATGCGGGCCAGGGTGGGATAGAAGCCGGGCAACTGGCGGTAGTTGCGCAGGATGGTGTTGTTCACGTCGATGGGAGTGTCAAGATGTTTCACCGGCGGCAGCTCCGCCGCCACCGCCGGGATCCCCAAGGGGACCAAGCACAGACAGAGCAGCAACAGGATAGACACCAAGGCGGACAGGAGCCGACGCATAGCACCACCTCTCCAGACAGAGTTGAAAGCAGTCATGACAACGCTCAGGGGATAGGTCGCTAACATTCTCCGACCATTTAGTGTCTCATCCCCGCTCCCCCGAATCGAGACCCAGATTCAAATTTGGATCCCGACAGAAACAATTTTTAACAACTATGATCGGGGAATAGCCTTTTGGCGGCTGACCGACTTTCCATCGCTTTTGTTTTGCCCCATGTCCGACTCCACCATCCTCCATCCCCTCAGCCCCTCTGGACGGGAGACGCCTCAACCCCTCTCTGCCGTCGATGCCGAGCTGGAGCTGCTAGAGCAGCGAGAACTCTTCCTCTGGCGGCACATCGGGCCGGACGCCCAGCAAATCCGTCAGATGTTGCACGCCTTAGGGCTGAGCTCTCTACGGGAATTAGTGGATAAGGCGGTACCGGCGGCCATCCGCAGCAGCCGACCCCTGGGCCTGGGATCCCCCTGCAGCGAGCAACAAGTATTGGCGGAGCTGAGGGCGATGGCGGCCCAGAACCAGGTGTGGCGCTCCTTTTTGGGTATGGGCTATTCCAACTGCCTGACGCCGCCGGTGATTCAGCGCAACATTCTGGAGAACCCCGGCTGGTACACCCAGTACACCCCCTACCAGGCGGAGATCGCCCAGGGGCGGCTAGAGGCCCTGCTCAATTTCCAGACGATGGTGATCGATCTAACAGGCATGGAGATCGCCAATGCCTCCCTGCTGGACGAAGCCACTGCCGCCGCCGAAGCGATGAGCCTGGCCTACACCTTAGCGGGCAAGCAATCCCCAGTTTTTTGGGTGGATCGCGGCTGCCATCCCCAGACCATTGCCGTCGTGCAGACGCGGGCAGAGCCCTTGGGGATCCAGGTGCGTGTGGCCGATCCTTCGCAGTTGGAGCTGGAGAACGGCTTTGGATTGCTCTTGCAGTATCCCAACACCTATGGAGAGATCCGGGATTACCGCGAGCTGGTGGAGCGGGCCCACCAAAGGGGGATGGTGGTGGCCGTAGCTGCCGACTTGCTCAGCCTGACTCTCCTGCAGCCGCCGGGAGAATGGGGGGCGGACATCGTGGTGGGATCCACCCAGCGCTTTGGGGTGCCCCTGGGCTACGGCGGCCCCCATGCCGCCTACTTTGCCACTCGCGAGGCCCACAAACGGCTGCTGCCGGGGCGCCTGGTGGGGATCTCTCAGGATGCTCAGGGCAGGCCGGCCCTGCGCCTGGCTCTGCAAACCCGGGAGCAGCACATCCGCCGCGACAAGGCCACCAGCAACATCTGCACCGCCCAGGTGCTCTTGGCCGTGGTGGCCTCCATGTATGCCGTCTATCACGGCCCCCGAGGCCTGCGGCAAATCGCCGAACGCATCCACCGCCAGGCCCATCACCTAGCGGCCGCGATTCGCCAGCTGGGCTACAGGGTGGGGCCAGAGTATTTCTTCGACACCTTCTGGGTAAGGGCAGCCTCCCCAGAGCAGGTGCAGCAGCTCCAGGAGCGGGCCGCCCAGAAGCGCATTAACCTGCGACGGATCGACGACGTCACCCTGGGGATCAGCTTGGACGAGGCCACCACCGCTCAGGATCTGCGCGATCTCTGGCAGATCTTTGCCGGCTCTGAAGAGCCAGCCTGGGATGTCGAGGGCCTGGGTTTGGATGCCAACCAAAGCCTGCCCCCCCAGCTCTTGCGCACCACTCCCTACCTCACCCATCCGGTGTTCAACCGCCACCACTCGGAAACGGAGCTGCTGCGCTACATCCACCGCCTGCAGAGCCGGGATCTCTCCCTTGTCCACTCCATGATCCCCTTGGGCTCCTGCACCATGAAGCTGAACGCCACAGCCGAGATGCTGCCGATGACCTGGCCGGAGTTTGCCCAGCTCCATCCTTTTGTGCCCCTGGAACAAGCTCGCGGCTATCAAACCCTCTTTGCCCAGTTGGAGCAGATGCTGGCGGAGATCACGGGCTTTGCCGGCGTCTCCCTGCAGCCCAACGCCGGATCTCAGGGGGAATACGCCGGCTTGCTGGCCATTCGCCGCTACCACCAGGCGCGAGGGGAAAGCCAGCGGCAGGTGTGCCTGATCCCCACCTCTGCCCATGGCACCAACCCCGCCAGCGCTGTCATGGCTGGGATGCAGGTGGTGAGCGTGGCCTGCGACAGGGCCGGCAACATCGACCTCGAAGACCTGCGGGCCAAGGTGGAGCAGCACCGGGAACGCCTGGCTGCCCTGATGATTACCTACCCCTCCACCCATGGGGTGTTTGAGGAAGGGATCCGCCAGATTTGCCAGATGATCCACGAGGCGGGGGGGCAGGTGTACATGGATGGGGCCAACCTCAACGCCCAGGTGGGCCTCTGCCGTCCTGCGGAGCTGGGGGCCGATGTCTGCCACCTCAACCTGCACAAGACCTTCTGCATCCCCCACGGCGGCGGCGGGCCGGGGGTGGGGCCCATTGCCGTTGCCCGTCATCTGCTGCCGCATTTGCCCGGCCACCCCTTTTTGCCCGGCTGCAACGGCCCGGTCAGCGCCGCCCCTTGGGGCAGTGCCAGCATCCTGCCCATTGCCTGGGCCTACATCCGCCTCATGGGATCCGCCGGCCTTACCCTAGCTACCCAAGTGGCCCTCCTCAATGCCAATTACATCGCCAAGCGGCTGGATCCCTACTACCCGGTGCTCTACAAAGGGCCGGGGGGATGGGTGGCCCACGAGTGCATCCTGGACCTGCGCCCCCTCAAGAAAAGCGCCGGCATTGAGGTGGAGGATGTAGCCAAGCGGCTAATGGACTACGGCTTCCACGCCCCCACCATCTCCTGGCCGGTGCCGGGGACAATGATGGTGGAGCCCACCGAGAGCGAATCCCTAGAAGAGCTGGATCGCTTCTGTGAGGCAATGATCGCCATTCGCCAGGAGATTGCTGCCATCGAGCGGGGCGAGATGGATCCCGTGCGCAATCCCCTTAAACTTGCCCCCCACACCGCCGAGGTAGTGGCCGCCGACCACTGGGATCGCCCCTACCCTCGCTCCCTAGCCGCCTATCCCCTCCCGTGGGTCAAGGAGCGCAAGTTCTGGCCCAGCGTCAGCCGCATTGACAACGCCTACGGGGATCGTCACCTGGTGTGCAGTTGTCAGCCCTGGCTGGAAGGCTAACCCTCAGATCAAGCCGCTTGTGGTTTCACTTGGACCAGCTCTGAGCAAGAGGAGAGGAGTTGCTCGGCCTCTTGCATAAGGCGCTCAGTCTCTGGCAGCGAGGCCAGCACCAGGGGCAGCACCTCCTCATCGGCCTTGACGGCATTCTCGGTTTCTTGCAGGAGATTGATCGAGTCCTCGGTAAGCAGGTCAGCCACCTGCGACAGTTGCGCCTTCAGCGAGGCGTTCTCTCGCTCCAATTGCGCCAGCCGCGCTTGCAGGCTATCCACTTGCCGATCTCGCTCTCCCAGGGCTGCTTCCAGCTCACGGTTGCGGGCCTCCAACGCTTGGCGGGCTGCCTCTGCTTGGTTCAGCCGTTCTGTCAAGCTTGCCAATTCCTCCTCCAAACTGGTGAGGCGACTCAACTGTTGCAAAAGTTGGGCATTCTCTGCTTCCAGTTTTTCAATCAACGCCTGAGCGCTCAACAGATCTGCTTTGGTGGACTCCAGCTCGTGACAGACTTGGTCATAGTTGGCAATCAGCTCGCCCAGCCGAGCTTCTCTCTCCCGAAGTTCTTCTCGCAGGGAACGGACCAAGCGATCCCTTTGTTCGACGCCCTGTTGTAACTGTTCGACGTCCTGCCGCAGGATAGGCAGTTCATCCAAAGCTTTCCGGGCCGTGACCAGAAGCCTCCTGAAGCTCTTCTGCAGGCGGCTGTGGGAGTGATCTAATTTGGCGAAGGCTTCGTTGAGCGAGAGATAAGCCTCGCACAGTTTCGTGTAGCGCTGGGCCAGAAAAGTAGGGTGATCCATAATGCAGAGTCCAGGTGGGGGTGCCATGTCCATTTTATGCCGCTCATTCTATCGACCCAAGCCGGAAAAGAGGTTATTCGCTACAACAACCGTGGGATTAATTTTACTTTAAGATTTTCCTCTCTCTGGGCAAACAGCTCACGTCCTGCCCCGACAAGATTCAAACTCTCTGGCAAAAACAAAGGGGCAAAAGCGGCCCTCAAGAGTGGCACATTTTTACCCCTATCGAGGAGATTATAAATTTAGCGTCTGGAGCAAAGGATTCAAAATTAAAACACTAGATATGGTTCAAACGCGCCTAGAGGGAGCATCTCCTGGCTCAGGCAGGCCGCGCATCCGGGATCCCCAGCGCTTCCAGATGGGCGGCGGCCCGCAACAGGTTGGCCTCTTGGTAGGGGGCAGCCACCAGTTGTACGCCAAAGGGCAGGGATGTTGGCAGGCCGACAAAGGAGAGGGGCTGGGTTAGAGGCTCATCTTCTCAACCGTCGGCAGCAACGGAAGCTCCAGCAGCTGTTGAGCAAGGGGCAAGAAGCGGGCGAAGTTTTCGATCACCTCCGCTCGATGGTCGGGATGCAGGAGTTGGGCCCTCTGATCGATGTAGGTTTCGGGATCCCAAGGTTGCATCGATGCAAGGGGTCGGCTGGGGAAAAAGTACCACAAGCCAGCTTGCCAAAACCAGCAGAAAGTTACCCAAGGCAAAATCCAAAGACAAGACCGTCCTTGGCTAAGGGGTGGCCATCGACGCCGTGCTACCTTGCGGAGGCCAAAGGCGTTCGTGGGGAAAGACAGGGCGAGTCACTGCCTGCCGCTCCCATTCCTCCAAGCTGGGGCGACGACCGGCAGCAGAACTGGAGGCGCTGGCCTGCAGGCGCTTGCGGAACAGGCGCAACTGCTGCTGCTCTGCAGCGGGGGAAACATGCTGGGCAAAGAGGGGATGCAAGAGCTTCTCTTCCTGCTCGAACTGGGCCCGCAACTGCCGATAGAAGTGAAGAGCAGAAGTGGGATCCAACTGCTGCGGGTCGCGCTCCGCCTGGTGCAAAAAGCGCGTCAGCTCCGGGATCTGATCCCGCAACTGCTGCTCCAGCCGGTCAATTTGGGCGCTGCGGTGGGGATCCGCCGCCAGAGCCGTCCTGAGCAGCGGGTAAAGGACATGGCGCTCCAGTTGAATGTGGCGGGAGAGGCGCTGCCGCAACCTTTGCACACAGAGACGCCGCTGCTCCAGATCTAACTCCGGAGCTCGAGAGAGGCGAGCCAAGAACTGCAGGGTAACACGGTGCTGTTCAGCACAAAGGACAACCAGTGTACCGGCAGAGGCCGAAGGAGACATAGCAGCTCACCGGAGAGAGGGCTTCACTTTAGCTTAACTTTGTCAAGACACGGCAGCTTGCGTAAGGGTACGGGACTGGTGCAGGTGTCTTGGATACACTCAGACAGCAATTCCGGCAAAAGCTGCCCAGATCTGCACTCCGGTCGCTAGGCTTGCACAGGCCAGCGGCGTTTCCAGGCGGAAGTGGGCTCAAGGGGTGAAGTTTGCTGTTCTCGCTGGCGTTGCAGCCGAATCTGGGCTCTATCCCCTTGCAAGGTAGGATCCCGGTAGGGCACCGCGGCGCGGGTTCGCAGGTGCTCCCACTCCATGGGCGAGAGGGGCGGCAGGTGATGCGGTTGGGGCGAGGCCACCGTGCCCGGCCAGGGGCGGCCCACCGGCGGCGTCGAGCCAATGAATAGCCCCGCCTCCAGCAAGGCCGCCCGCACCGCCGCCGCACAGGAATAGGTGGCCAGGATCCCGCTGGGGCGCATTCGCTCGGCCACTGCCCGCAAGAAGTCCACCGTCCACAGCTCCGGGCAAACCGAAGGGGAGAAGGGATCCAAAAACACCGCATCCGCCCATCCCGGCGGCACCTGGAGCAGGGTTTGCCGGGCATCTCCCCACAGCAGGGTTCCCCGCCAGCGCGGCGATTGCCAGGATCCCTGCTCGATCAAGTGTTGCCACTCCTGGCCAAAGCTCCAGGTGGATCCCACCCCCACCTGCCAGGCCTGGCGGGGCACCTCTGGGGATCGCTCCAGGCCAATGACTTCCACAGGGCAATCGGGCCGCACCTGCCAAATCGTCTCCAAGGCCAGGCCGGAGTTGTAGCCGAGGCCAAAGCAAATATCCAAGAGGCGAATGGGATCGTCCGGATCCCGCTCCAACGGCAGGCGATCCAGCCGGCAAGGGCGGACAAACTTCTCCAGCGCTTCCTGGGCAGCGCCGCTGGTGTTATGGAAAGCCTGCCCGAACTCTTGGGAGAAAAAGGTCAGGGATCCATCCCCTGTGGTCAACACCTGCCACTGGGTTTCTGCGGTCATGGGCCATTGCAAGTCTCTATTTCCAGCTTGGCGATTCTTTGATAGCTTGAGAACGTTAAGATGAGTTTCGCAGCTCACCGGCAGGGCTTACAGATTCAGCTCTGGCCATCCCTAGCTAGGGGGGTACCTCAGCGGCTATGTCTTTACTGGATTGGTTTGCCGAGCGGCGCAAGCAGACTTCCCTTAACTTGACCGGCAGCAGCCCCTTCGACAAAGAGCGGCAAGTGCGGGAGATCGCCGACGGCCTGTGGCAGAAGTGTCCGGCTTGCGACGCCCTCACCTACACCAAGGATCTGCAGCAGAACTGGCAGGTTTGCCCGAGCTGCGGCTATCACCATCGCATCACGGCCCCGCAGCGGCTGCAGCAGCTTTTGGATCCCGGCTCCTGGCAGCCCCTTGACGAGCACCTGGCCCCCACCGATCCGCTGCACTTTTTCGACCAAAAGCCCTACGCCGAGCGACTGGCCTCTTATCAGGAGCGCACCCAACTTAAAGATGCCGTCTTGACCGGGCTGGGCAGCTTGGAAGGGATCCCAGTGGCGATGGGCGTGATGGACTTCCGCTTTATGGGCGGCAGCATGGGCTCGGTGGTGGGCGAGAAGATCACCCGTCTTACCGAACGAGCTACCCGCGATCACCTGCCCCTAGTCATCTTCTCCGCCTCGGGGGGAGCCCGCATGCAGGAAGGGATCCTCAGCTTGATGCAAATGGCCAAAACGGCAGCCGCTCTGCAAAGGCACCGCGAGGCCGGGCAATTGTTCATCTCTGTGCTCACCCATCCCACCTATGGGGGGGTGACTGCCAGCTTTGCCATGTTGGGGGATTTGATCCTGGCCGAACCCGGCGCCCAGGTGGGGTTTGCCGGGCCCAATGTTATTGAGCAAACCATCGGCAAGGGCAAGCTGCCGGAGGGCTTCCAGACGGCCGAATATCTGCTGGCCCACGGGCTCATCGACGCAATTGTGCCGCGAACCGAGCTGCGCAGGCGCCTGGCCCAGTTGCTGGCCATGCACCGTCCTCGCCTGCGTATGTCCCTTCCCGCCCTCGAGCCGACTTATGCGCTCGATCCGGCCAGGATCTGAGATGGGGAGCCAAGGTTGGATCCCTCTGCCTGCAGGCGGAGCGGCTAGCTCCCCTCTCCCAAAGGGAGAGGGGTAGGGGGTGAGGGATTGCTCCCCGTCTGAAGAGGAAGGGAGGGTAGCTGCCTCAACGCTGGGCCCCGCAGACAATCTCAACCAGTTGGAAATTGCCATGGCAAAGAGGGATACCCTCTCTTTCTGCATAAGAGGGATTTCCTGCCGAGGGGGTAATAGCAGCAACCGATGGTGCTAAGGTGGGGCATGAGGTCTTGACTGGAAACGATGGATTTTAAGCTGCGCATCCGTACTGCCGAAACCCCCCAGGGGCAAAAGCTGGCAATCGTGCCCTTAGAGGGTCGCTTTGACGCCAAAGCCGCTTCTGAAGTCCGGCAGTTGCTGCAGCAGGTTTTGGATTTTGGCTACCACAACCTGTTGATCGACATGTCGGCGGTTACCTTTATGGATAGCTCCGGCCTGGGAGTGCTGATCTCGGCCTTGCGCAAGTGCCGGGCTGCCGGCGGCAACCTCAGCCTCTGTTGCGTTCCCGAAAGTGTCTCCCTTGTCCTCAGCCTCACCTCCATGGAAAAGGTCTTGACCTGTTTTGACGACCTAGAGACGGGCATCGCCAACTTCTCCACCGCTTCTTCCGCTCGCTAGGCCGACATTCCTTTTTGATTTGCTTCGATGCCCTTCCTGCGCTGCTGACCTGGTTCCCAGGATTCGTTGAGAATGCTCAGCCATGCCCCAAACCGGCCTCGATACCTTTCAGCTTCTTTACCAGCACCACCGTGGCCCCAGCTTTTGCGAGCGCATGCTGGCCACGGCTCCTGGGCGCTTCAACGAGGCCTTTTGGCGGTTTTGGCAGCAGCACGTTGAGCCTTGCTTGCCTGCTGCGCCCTGCCTGCTGGATCTGGGAACGGGGCCGGGGTATGTCCTCCGGCAGTGGGCCCAGCGCTACCCCGGCGGACAGTTGATCGGCGTAGATCTGATGCCCTACATGTTGGAGCGGGCTAAAGCCGACCTCAAAGACATCCCCGGCATCCAACTGCTGCAAGCGGACCTCCACGATCCCCATTTGCCCCTGCCCGATAGCAGCGTTGACGCGGCCCAGGCGGTGGTGGTGATCCACGAGATGGTGCAGCCGGTGCGCCTGTTGCAAGCGGTGCGGCGTCTACTCAAGCCAGGGGGACGATTTTTGCTAGTGGACTGGGTGCGCGCCCCCCTCAGCCTCTACTTCGATGCCGCCACCGAGGCCCAACTGTTTCAGCCGGACACCCCCCTAGATACCTTGGTGGATCAATTTACCCACTTCTACGAGCACAACCGCTTCAGCGCCGAGGACTTGGCCTGGCTGTTGGAGAAGGTTGGTTTAAGAGTCGTGGCCCAGGAGCTCTACGGGCAAAATCGCTTTGTGCGTCTTGTGGCCGAAAAGCCCTAGAGGACTTCAAGGATCCGCCGCTCGCCGGACTGCACCTGGGCAAACACCTGCACCTCGGTGCTCATTTTGCGCAGTTGGCGGGCCAACTTAATCGCCTTGTCGCGGGGGAGAGGGGGGCTCACCACCGCCGGCAGACAGCGCAACAGCGGCTTCAGGGCCGTCTTGGGCAGCCGCGCATAAAACGCCAAGGTGGAGAGGATCTCGTCTTCAAAGTAGGGGTTGCGACATTCCAAAAGGCGCACTTGATACAGCTCCGGCGGCAGAGGGCGTCCCTGGGCCAGGCGAATCAGGGATCCCACCGTCCCCATCACATACAGGCAATCCCCCCGCTTCAACACCGTCTCGCCCTCTTTCTGCCAGATCTTGGGGAAAACACAGGGCCGGCCCGGTCGGGAGTGATGCAGCAAAATTGCCAGGTCGTAATCCTGGGCCAGTTGCCGCAGGGACAGCCCCAGGTAAGGGCTGGAAGGCGAGACCTCCAGCAGCGTCACCAGCAGCGTTTCCCCCTCCCAAGTTAAGGTGCCGTAAACGGATCCCACCAGCGCTGCCGTGGCAAAAGCGCGCGCCCCCAGGGCGGTGGTGCTGTAGCTGGTTCCCAGCGTCTGCAGATGCCGCTGCATCCGCGCCGCCACCTGGGGATCGGTAACCCGCAAGATGGTGCGGATCCCCGGTTGCAGGCTGTGGGCGGTCAGGGCGGTCTCGAGGTTGGTGAGATCGTCAGGCGTCGTGCAGATCAGGCAGCGGCTGCTTTGGATGCGAGCCTGTTGCAGCGTGCTGGCCAGAGCGTAGTTGCCCCGAATCACCACCGCCCCCTCCCGTTCCGCCGCTTCCACCAGAGGGTTGTCGCTGTCGGGCTCCACCACCACCACCTCATAGCCCATCTGCCGCAACAACTGCAGCACCAAGTAGCTTAGCCGCCCCAAACCGGCAATCACCACATGATCCGCTTTGGGCATACGGGCGGCTCGGCCCAAGCCAAAGCGGCTGCTCACCAACTTGTCGGTCACCAACCCGTAGATCAACCCCACCAGGGCAGCTCCCACCAAGGTCATGACCACCGCCACCACCTTCACCCCCAGCGGCGTCTCCGCCTGCTGAAAAGCCTCGATGTCGCCATACCCCCCTGTCAACACCACGATGGTCAGCAGCAGCCCGTCAACCACAGATTTGCCGATAATTCTGAAATTAATGACCCCCAGCACCAACATCGCCCCCAAGGTGAAGGTGAGGGTATGCACGATGGGCTTGACCTGCAGCAGTCCCTGCAGGCTTCTGCGCAGCCAAGATAGGAGGCCCCGCCCGAACGACTTGCCTCGCCGTTGTTGTCGCCTGTCTTGCGCCTGTCCGCTGGCCCAGCGTTGGGCCCGCGAAGAGCCGCGCCGCCCGTTGCGCTCCAACAGTTGCAGATAGGATCTGGGGTCGCAGATCACCAAAATGCGATCCCCCTCCAGCAGCTCTGCCTCGTGGTCGAAATCGTCGAAAACCCGAGACTCGGAAAAGTCGGACAGCCCGTCCACCGGGTAGTGGAACAGCACCCGCGCCCCAAAGGTTTCCTCCAGTTCCGCGAGGGGCATGTGCAGCAGACGGGAGTTGTAGCCGATGGTCAGCTCCACCACGTTCCAGAGGGTGGTCTCTTGGGGGGCGCCCAAATAAAGCGGATCGGCCAGCTCCGGCGGCAGCGTGGCCGGCTGAGCCTCCAACTGGGGCAGCTCGAAGTAGCCGACAAATTCGTCCGAGACAGCCTTGAGGGCAAAGGCCGGAGCCGCTAAGCCGGCAACCGATAGGGAAAAATGCTGCGGCAAAATCGAGTCCAGGTAGCGGGCAAGGCCGGTGTTAAACAGACGAGAGACAATGCGCGCCTGCGGGTTGAGATCTCGAATCAAGAGGGCCAGCTCGAAGTTGGCCTGGTCGTTGTCCTCCAGCAGCAGCGCCACCTTGATCCGCTCGATCCCAGCCCGGCGCAGCACCTCCGGCTGATGGGGATCCCCCTCTACGTATTGCCACGGTTCCTTTAACAAAGAAGGCCGCGGGCCAGGAGCCACCACCACCGCGCGCTGTCCAAAGTCTTCCAGAATCTGCAGCGTCAACGCTGCCAAGTCGTTGTAGCCACAGACTAGGAGGAAAGCACCTGGATCCCGGCCATTGTCTTGCAGTTGCTCATCCGGCCCTTGAGAAGGGGAGCCCACCATACTCCACCATCCACCCTGCTCCCTTTATACCCAAGGCAGCTCTAAAACCCCAACCTACCCAAAATATTCCAGTAAGGGATCCCCTTGCCCGGCCAGCCGCATGAGGAGCGACCTTGGCTCTTGTTTCCAGCGAGAGTTGGCGGATCTGAGGCCAAACGGTTCAAAGATGAGAACAACTCCCAACAGCTTGACTCGGTACTTAGGATCCTCTATCATTGCCCCAGAGCAAAGTTCTTGAATAAAAATCTCAATAAGCTTGGCCTAGACAAAGATCAAAAAGCCGGCATTTGGGAAAACTCCCCTGCTTTCAGGGGAGGGACTTTCAAGTGCTTTCTCGGGTAAAGGCATTGCTGACTGGGTCAATGCAGCAGCCTTTCTTGAAATGTTTTTGAGTTTAGGAGTTGGGTATGCGCTTATCGCGACGGCAATTTGTCAGCTGGGCCGCTCTGGGCTCTGTAGCCTTGGCGGCAGGCTCGTTGGGGCGTCCGGCCCGCGGCGCCAACCGGGAGGTGAACCTCTACACCTCGCGGCACTACGGCACAGACGAAAAATTGTACGACCTCTTCAAGCAGAAAACGGGCATTACGGTGAATTGGGTGCAGGGCAAAGCCGATGAGATCATCGAGCGCATCCGCAGCGAGGGATCCAACAGCCCCGCCGACATCTTCATGACGGTGGATGCTGCCCGGTTGTGGCGCGCTCAGAACGAGGGCTGGTTTCAACCCATCCAGTCGGAGACGCTCTCCAAAAATATTCCCGAGTCTCTGCGGGATCCAGAGGGGTACTGGTTTGGCCTCACCAAGCGGGCGCGGGTGATCATGTACAACAAAGACAAGGTGGATCCCAAGGAGCTCTCCACCTACGAAGATCTGGCCAACCCCAAGTGGCGGGGCAAGGTGCTCACCCGCTCCTCCAGCAATGTGTACAGCCAATCTCTGACGGCCTCGATCATCTTGGCGCATGGGATCCCGGAAACCGAAAAGTGGGCCCGCGGCCTAGTGGCCAACTTTGCCCGCCCGCCGGAAGGGGGAGACATCGATCAGATCAAAGCCGTAGCTGCTGGCGTGGGGGATGTAGCCTTAGCCAACACCTACTACCTGGCGCGCTTGATCAAATCCGACAATCCTGAAGATCGGGCCGTAGCGGAAAAGGTGGGCGTCTTCTTCCCCAACCAAGAAGATCGCGGCACGCACGTCAACATCAGCGGCGCCGGAATTTTGAAAACTGCTCCCAACAAAGAGGCGGCCGTCCAGTTTCTGGAGTTCCTCTCCGGCCCAGAGGCGCAGGCCATTTTTGCCCAGGGCAACAACGAGTATCCAGTGCTGTCAGGGGCCGAGATCGACTCGGTGGTGGCCAGCTTTGGCACCTTTAAGGAAGATACGATCAACGCCGCCAGCATTGGCCGCGTCACCCCTGATGCCCTAAAGGTAATGGATCGGGCCGGTTGGAAGTAGATCAGGCCTCCAGGACAGGCCCTGAGCGCAGCCTCCCGTTGGTAGAGCCGCAAACGTTAAGCAGCTTGACAGTTTTTGGCCAAACGTTGATACTCTAGGACGGCGTTGCCTCCGTTCGAGGCCGCTCGGGCCTTTTGTCTATACTTTTTCAAGGTTTCTGGAGGCTCAGCCAATGAAGCAACTGCGCACTGCAGTCTTGTTTTTGCTCCTCCCTTTTTTAACTTCTTCCTACAGCAGTAGCCCGGCAGAGGCCATTGAAAGCCTCCCCGAAAAGGCTCCCGTTCCCAAGCGGGATCTGCTTTTAACCACGGAAAACGGCGTCAAAATCTATAATGGCGGGTTTGGCTCTGGCCTTGCCTTTGATGGCCAGTACTTCTATGCTCTCACCGATCGCGGCCCCAATATCGACGGAGCTGAATCCAACGACAAGATCTTTCCTAAGCCCGACTTTACCCCTCAAGTTGCCAGATTATCCCTGGAGGGCGAGGGCTTCAAGTTAGACAAAGTCATCCTGCTGCAAGACGAAACCGGCAAAAATCTCACGGGGATCCCCAATCCATCTGATTTGGGGGGAACAGGAGAAAAAGCTTACGATCTCAGTGGCAAACAGATAGCGCCGGATCTCAAGGGCATCGATCCAGAAGGCATTGCGGTGGCCAAAGATGGCAGTTTTTGGGTTGCCGACGAATATGGACCTCACTTGATCCACTTCGACGCCAACGGCAAGGCCATCGAGTGGCTAAATCCTTTTGGGAGCGGAGTCGGTGGCAAAAAGCTGCCAGAAGTCTACAAACATCGGCGCCCCAATCGCGGCATGGAGGGGCTGACGCTGACGCCCAATCAGAACTATCTGGTTGGCATCATGCAGTCGCCGCTTTTGAACCCAAACAAAGACGTTCAAAAGACTGCGACCGTTTGCAGAATACTCTTCTATGACCTGACCACGGGCAAGTTTAGGGAATACCTCTACCCTCTGGAGGGAACAGGCACGGCCGTTAGCGAAATTGCCGCCATCACAGACACGACTTTCCTAGTCCTCGAGCGGGACGGCAAAACTCCGGGAGCCGACAAAGACGTAACCAAGAAAATCTACAAAATTGACATCTCTGGCGCTACCGATGTCTTTGATCCTGGCCCAAACGGCCGGTTGGTCGACGGCAAAACGCTGGAGCAGTTGACCCAAGAGGAAAAGGCCGCAGCAGGGATCAAGCCTGTTGCCAAAGAAGAAGTCTTTGACATCACGTCGATCCCCAATTATCTCCACGATAAGCCAGAGGGATTGGTCATTCTCGACGCAAATACTCTGGCGATAGTGAACGATGACGACTTCGGCATTGTCTCGGAAAAAGGCGTGGTTCAGGAGAAAAAGATGCCCTACCTAGACAACAAGCTAGACGAGAACATTGTCTATTTTGTTAAGTTGCCAAAGGGTTTGTTTTGAAAGAGAACCTAGCTGTCAAAAGGGGGAAATTCCCTACGGATTTCCCTTTTTTCTCAGAGCTTGCCGGAGCAGGTGTCCCTGAAAAATTGAGATGCACACAGGAACTGGGCTAAAGTTGTTGAGCAAATCTCTGCAAAAAGTTGGCTTCCCCCCTCTCAGCGGATGGGCACTCCTGACTTTAACCCTCAGCGGCCTCATCCTCCTTCCCGTCCTGACGGTGCTGCTCAGCCTCTTTGCCGATGAGCGGCAGGTTTGGCAGCACCTGGCCGACACGGTCTTGGGGCTATATGTGCGCAATACCCTGGTGATGATGGTGGGTGTGGCAGTGGGCGTTATCCTGGTCGGCAGCGGCACCGCCTGGCTGGTGACGATGTGCGAGTTTTGGGGGCGGGCCTGGCTGGAGTGGATGCTGGTGTTGCCCCTGGCAGCTCCTACTTATGTGTTGGCCTACGCCTACACGGACTTTTTGCAAGTAACCGGCGGCTTCCAGATCTGGCTGCGGCGGGTCACCGGCTGGGGCATCGGCGGCTACTGGTTCCCTAACATTCGCTCCTTGTGGGGGGCGATCCTGCTGCTCGTCCTCACTCTTTACCCCTATGTGTATCTCTCGGCGCGGCTGGCCTTCCAGGAACAGTCGGTGGCCTGTTTGGAGGTGAGCCGCTCCTTGGGCTATGGGCCGTGGGCCAGCTTTTTCCGAGTGGCCTTGCCGCTGGCGCGGCCGGGGATCGTGGCCGGCTGTCTGCTGGCTTTGATGGAGACCTTGAACGACTTTGGGACGGTCAGCTACTTTGGGGTCGATACCTTTACCACCGGCATCTACCGCACCTGGACGGCCTTGGGCAATCCGGTGGCTGCCGCCCAGCTCTCGGCGCTGCTGCTGCTGTTGGTGCTGCTGCTGATGGCCCTGGAGCAATTTTCCCGCCGGCGGGCGCGCTACTATCGCCAAGGGTTCAAGCCGTCCCTCACCCGCTACCGTCTGCAGGGGATGCGGGCGGTGGGGGCGTGGCTGGCCTGTGGGATCCCGATTGGGCTGGGCTTTGTCGTGCCGGCCCTGATCCTGCTCAACATGACTCTGCGCCAGGGAGAGTTGGGCCGCCGCTTTTGGAGCTACGCCCAGAACAGTTTTCTCCTCTCGACGATCACGGCGGTGATTGCCGTCTTGGTGGCGGTGGTGGTGCTGTACGGTTTGCGGCTGCAAGGGTTCGAGCAGGCGAGATCTGTCCGGGGCTTGCGGCTGGCGGTGCGGCTGTCTTCTCTGGGCTACGCGCTGCCCGGGGTGGTGATCGCGGTGGGGGTTCTGATTCCCCTAGGGCGGCTGGATCAACTGCTGAGCGACTTGCGGCAGGTGGTACTGCAACAGCCGCCCGGCTTGGTGATCAGCGGCACCATTGTGGCGTTGGTGTTTGGCTACCTGGTGCGCTTTTTGGCCGTTGCCCTGGCCACGGTCGAGGCGACGCTAGCGCGCATTCCTCCCAGCCTGGATGAAGCAGCCCGCAGCTTGGGGCAGGGATCCCTGGGCACCTTGCTACGGGTGCACCTGCCCCTGATGGGAGGCGGGATCCTGGCGGCGATGCTGCTGGTGTTTGTGGATGTAATGAAGGAGCTGCCGGCAACGATGGTGCTACGCCCCTTCAACTTCGATACCTTGGCCGTCCACACCTACCGCATGGCTGCCGACGAACGGCTGGCCGAGGCCGGCGCTCCTGCCTTGGCGATTGTCCTGGTGGGGATTTTGCCGGTGATCCTGCTCAACGCCCAGATAGCCCAGCGACGCAATCTAGGCTCCTCAAATGAAATGAAACGTCTCCCTACTCCCCTCTCCTAGAGGGAGAGGGGTTGGGGGTGAGGGTCGCGGCGCGAGGCGCTTGGCTTTTCTGGGCTAGAGAAGGCTGCCCTCTATGCGTCAGCTTGAGTGCAGGAGTGGGTCACTGGAGGGAAGTTTACAGGGCCTCAGCCCCGGCAACTACCTCCAGGATCTCCTGAGTGATGGCCGCCTGCCGAGCTTTGTTGTAGGCAAGGCCCAGTGTGCGGATAAGCTCGGTGGCGTTGTCGCTGGCGTTGCTCATGGCCGTCATGCGGGCCGCCAACTCGCTGGCCGCTGCTTCCTGCAAAGCCCGCAACAACTGGTTATTCAAGTACAGCGGCAGCAGCGCGTCCAAAATCTGCACCGGATCCTGCTCGAAGATCATGTCCGGCGGCGGAGCGGAAACAGCAGCCACGATCTTGCTGCGCTCGACGGTGAACTCTCCCCCGCGCACCAGAAGGTTAAAAATCTCGTCGTCGCGGGCAGCCAGGCGCGTGGGATCCAGAGGAAGCAGCGACTGCACCACTGGCCGCGAGCTAATCAGCGAGACAAAGCGAGTGTAGATGAGCTCCACCTTATCCACCTTCTCGGAGAGGAAAGCGGAGAGCAGCTCATCCCCAATTTGAGCAGCTTCAGCGGCAGTGGGGATCTGGGACAGATTCACGTAGGTCTTGGCGATGGGGGCAGAGCGGCGCTGAAAATACTGCACCGCCTTGCGGCCCACCAGGTAAAGCCGCACCTGCTGCCCCGTCTCCTGCAGCTCGCGCACCCGCTCCTCGGTGCGCTTGATAACGTTGGCATTGTAAGCGCCGCACAGGCCCCGATCCCCGGCCACCACCAATAGGCCCACGGTCTCAATGGGCCGCTGCTTCAGCAGGGGCAGGTCGACATCCTCCAGCCGCAACCGCGTCTGCAGGCGGTAGAAAACCTGGGCCAGGCGATCGGCAAAGGGACGGGTGGCCATCACCTGCTCCTGAGCCCGTCGCACCCGCGCCGCGGCCACCAGGCGCATGGCCTCTGTAATCTTGCGGGTGTTCTTCACCGCCTTGATGCGGTCGCGAATCCGCTTTAGGTTTGCCATAACCGATCCTCTCTGCTGTGGTCACTGGATGGGGATCCCCGGCAACTAGGCCGCCTTGGCCAGGAAGCTTTGCTTGAACTCCGCGATGGCGGTTTTCAAGATCTCTTCCGCCTCGTCGGTAAGCTGCTTGGTGGAGAGGACGATCTCGCCATACTTGGGATGGGCGGTGCCCAAGTAGGACAGCAGGCCCTGCTTAAAGCTGGAGACTTTCTCCACCGGAATGTCGTCCAAATACCCCCGCGTCCCGGCGTAGATGATGGCCACCTGCTGATCCAAAGACAGGGGCGAGTACTGCGGCTGCTTGAGGATCTCCTGCAGCCGTTGGCCGCGGGCCAGTTGCTTCTGGGTAGCTTCGTCCAGGTCGGAGGCAAATTGGGCAAAGGCTTCCAGGTCGCGATATTGCGCCAGTTCCACCTTGATCGAGCCGGCCACTTTCTTCATCGCCTTGGTCTGGGCTGCCGAGCCGACGCGGCTGACAGAGATGCCGACGTTGATGGCCGGGCGAATGCCGGCGTTGAACAGATCCGACTCCAGGAAGATCTGCCCATCGGTAATGGAGATAACGTTGGTGGGAATATAGGCCGACACGTCGTTGGCCTGGGTTTCCACAATCGGCAGCGCCGTCATGGATCCCTCGCCCAGCCGGCTGTTCAGCTTGGCGGCCCGCTCCAGCAGGCGCGAGTGCAGATAGAACACATCTCCTGGGTAGGCTTCCCGTCCAGGTGGGCGCCGCAACAGCAGCGACATCTGCCGGTAGGCCACCGCCTGCTTGGACAGATCGTCGTAGACCACCAGGGTATGCTTGCCCTGGTACATGAAGTACTCGGCGATGGTGGCGCCGCAATAGGGGGCCAGCCACTGCAGCGGGGCCGGGCTGTCGGCGCCGGCAGCCACCACAATGCTGTAGTCCATCGCCCCTCGCTCGCTCAGGATGTTCACCACCTGGGCGATATTGCTCTGCTTCTGGCCGATGGCCACATAGATGCAAATGACATCCTGTCCTTTTTGGTTGAGGATGGTGTCGACAGCAAGGGTGGTCTTGCCGGTTTGGCGGTCGCCGATGATCAGCTCCCGCTGGCCCCGCCCGATGGGGATCAGGGCATCGATGGCGGTGATGCCAGTCTGCAGGGGCTCGTAGACGGAGCGGCGATCGACGATGCCAGGGGCCGGCGACTCAATGAGGCGCGTCTCGGTGCAGTGAATCGGCCCTTTGCCATCGATGGGATTGCAGAGGGGATCCACCACGCGGCCCAGCAGGGCTTCTCCCACCGGGATGCTGGCAATTCTGCCCGTGGCTTTGACGATAGATCCTTCTTGGATGTTGCGCCCGGAGCCGATCAGCACCGCGCCGACGTTGTCTTCCTCCAGGTTGAGGGCAATGCCCACCGTGCCATCCTCGAACTCCAGTAGCTCGCTGGCCATCACCTTCTCCAAGCCGTAGATGCGGGCAATGCCGTCCCCCACCTGCAGGACGGTGCCGACATTGGAGATCTGCATCTCCTGGTTGTACTGTTCGATCTGTTGCTTGATGATGGTGCTGATCTCGTCTGGGCGAATTGTAGGCATGGCAGTCCTCTCGAGGGAATGGGAAGGGATCCAAAATTAAGGAAAAACGCTCGGCCAATCTAGGCTAACTGCAGCGCCAGCCGGCGCAACTGGCCGCGCAGGCTAAGGTCGATCACCTGGGATCCAATCTTAATGATCACTCCACCCAGCAACGTGGGATCTTGGCTGGTCTGGAGCTCCACGCCGCTGGCTTGTGTGAAGTCCCTCACCCGCTCGCGGATCGACTGCTGTTGCGCCTCGGTCAAAGGTACCGCTGTGGTCACCTCGGCCAGGACGATATTTTTGAGCTTCCGCTGCAGCTCCAAGAACCGCTGGCAGACGGCCCCGAGGAACATAATACGGCGACGGTCGCTCAACAGCTTGAGCGCGTTCAGCAGCAGCGGGTGGATCTGGTCGGCAAACACCTGCTGCAACAGGTTTTTCTTGGCTTCCGCCTTGACCAGGGGACTGGCGAGGAATTGGCCCAGCTCCGGCGTGGCCTGCACAACCGCGGCAATGAAACGGATATCGGCCTCAAAGGTATCCAATAATCCCTGCGCAGAGGCCAGCGAAACAAGGGCTTCGGCGTAGGGATCCACCACTCTGGCGGCCATGGTGCTGCTGATCATAACTTCCCCTTTCCTCCTAGCGGGCAATCATCTGGATCCCCCGTTCAATCAGGCGCTGGTGCACCTGCTCGTTGAGGTGTTGCGGCAGCTCCTGCTCCACCTTGCTCAGGGCTTGGCGCACGATCTGGCGGCGCAGCTCCTGGAGAATTTGCTCTTGTTCGGCAGAGAGATCCCTTTCGGCGTTGGCGCGCAGCCGCTCGATCTCCCGCTCCGCCTGCTGCAACAGCTCCTGCTGGCGGGCTTCCGCATTGGCCTCCGCCTGTTTGCGAATGCGCTCCGCCTCCTGCTGAGCCTGCGCCAGCTTTTGCTGCTCCTCCGCCAGCCTCTCGATCGCCTCCTGCTTGCGCTGCTCCGCCTGGCGCAGCTCCTCGAGGATGCCTTCTCGCCGTTTGGCCAGAGCTTCCCCCACCACCCGGCGGCCCAAAATGTACAGCAGGCTGAGGATGATGGCGATGTTGATTAAGTTGCTTTCCAGAATCGCATCCAGGATCCCCTTTTCTGCAGAACCCTCAGTGGCTTCCGTCACCGGCTCGGCAACGGCCAAAAGCCAAGCGGGCACAAGGCTCCACACCAGCATCACGCGCTACTCCAAAGGAATGTTCAACTGGCCACTTAACGGGCGCTGCCCAACAGCTTCTCGGTGATCTGGGCGGCAATGGCATCCACTTGCTGCTGCAGTTGTTCGAGCGCCGTCTGCTTTTCCTGCTCGATTTGCCGCCGCGCCGCCTCCAGCTTAGCTTGGATCTCCGCCTGGGCCGCCGCCAGCTTCTCCGAACGGATACGGGCCGCAGCCGCTTCCGCCTCGGCGATCACCTGCTGCGCCTGGAGGCGGGCCTGGCCGATCTCAGCCTCGTACTGGCGGGTCAGGGCCATCGCCTTGTCCAGCCGCTCCTGGGCCTCCGCCTGGGTGGTGCGGATGTAGTCGTTGCGGCTGTCGATAACCCGAGTAACCGGCTCGTAGAAGAGGGAGTTGAGCACGGCCACCAGCAACAGAAATTGGACGGCAATGATGGGCAAGGTGGCGTCGAGATCGAAGAGGCCATTTTTCTCGGCAGCTTCAACGGCCAACAGGGTTGAACAGATCATGGGGCCGCACCAACAGAAACGGGATCCAACATCGAACAAGGCAGGGGGCGAACCGGCGCAACAGAGCTATTGATCCGGGCCGCCCCCAGAGACATCAGGCGAAGGGGTTGGCGAACAAGAGCACCAGCGCCACCACCAGGCCATAGATGGTCAGGGCTTCCATGAAGGCCAGGCTAACCAACAGGTTGCCGCGGATTTTGTCTTCTGCTTCCGGCTGACGGGCCAGCCCCTCCATGGCAGCGGCAGCAGCATTCCCCTGGCCCAGACCCGGGCCCAGGGATCCCAGGCCAATTGCCAGAGCGGCAGACAACACAGAAGCAGCAGAGGTTAACGGATCCATAGCAAGATGCTCCTTGTCGTTACAAAACAGATGTTGACACGAACGCAACAGCGTCTTGAGCTTGAGGTGATCTGACCGGAGTAGTCGAGCCGATCGCCTCTTTGTCGGCGGCCTCCAGGCTCAAGCCCTCGGCCCCAACAAACCTTACCAGAGAAGGGATCCCTTGCGACGACCTTTGAAGGAGAGGGGGCGTTGAACTGGGTAGAAGTCCCCACCTTCCCTCCGCAGGTCAATCGTGGTGATCCCCACCCCCATGACCTTCCAGCGCCTCTCCAATGTAAGCGGCCGAGAGGGTGGAGAAGATCAAAGCCTGAATGGCCCCCGTAAACAGAAATAGGATCATCACCGGCACCGGGATCAACAACGGCACCAGCAACACCAACACCGCAATCACCAGCTCTTCTGCCAAGATGTTGCCGAACAGACGGAAACTCAGGGAGAGGGGCTTGGTGAAGTCTTCCAGGACGTTGATGGGCAACAGAACTGGCGTGGGCTCGATGTACTTCTTAAAGTAAGACAGCCCTCGCTTGCTGATACCGGCCACGAAATACATGACGCTGGTGAGCAGCGCCAAGCCGGCGGTGGTGTTGATGTCGTTGGTGGGAGAGGCCAGCTCTCCTTCCGGCAGGGGAATCAACTTCCAGGGGAAGAGATTGCCCATCCAGTTGGAGACAAAAATAAACAGGAACAAGGTGCCAACGTAGGGCACCCAGGGCCGGAAGTTTTTCTCACCAATCTGGGCACGGGCAATGCTTTGGACAAACTCCAGGGTGTACTCGATAAAGTTTTGCAGACCAGCGGGCTCCCGCTGCAGTTGACGAGTCCCCAACAGCACCACGGTCAAGATCAGGGCGATGGCAATCCAACTGGCAATCAAAACTTGCCCGTGAACCGTAAATTTGCCCAGGTGCCAGTAAAGGTGATGACCAACCTCAAGTTCTGCTACCAGAGGAGGAGCGGAGAAGAACAGGTTCATGAGCATCACGCAGAAGAAGATAAACGGGTCAAGGTCTGAACAAGATAAATCAGCAGGGTGACCTTGTAGGTCATGAACCCCAAGAAAATGGGCAAAATCTGCAAAGACTTCACCTGGGTGGCCAGGACGATTAGCCCGACAAACAAAGCCAAACGCGTTACCCCCAGTCGGCTGCGACTTTTGCCCAGTTCCGCGACGCCGCGGCCCAGCATGCGCAGATAGACTACGCCGACGATTGCCCCCAGCAAATAATTGGCAGCCACCGCCGGCGAGTAAACCAAAGCCACCCCCACCGCAATGGCCAGGCTCACCCCCAAGGTGACCAGCACCAACCATAGCTGCAGTGCTTCATAGCTCCTGCCAGCCGTTGTCGCCTTCTCCCGCAAATCCGCTTTGCCCGGGGCAAGCGACGGCTGCAACGCACTCTGGCAGCCCAGACCCGCCTCCTGCTGTGGCGGAGGCGCCGCCTCCTCCAGGGGCGGCAAAGGCTTAGGCTTCCACGGGGTCGCCTTCCAACGGGCAGGACTGTGGGAGAGGAGTCGGGAAGAACGTGCCATGGGAATGAGGTCACCACCTCTGAGGATCTGGCCTTAACCCAAAATAACACGACTAAGTAACAATACTTAACGAGTTGGGCGAGGCCAGGGCGGGATGGAACCTTGCAACTATCGCCTCGAAAGACGACTAGCCCTTCGACAGACGGAGATGTTCCTCTAAGAATTTACCACCTTCGTGGATCGGCAACGGCAAAAATGGAAAACTTTCTGAAAGACCGCGGATGTAAAGTTTTGCCTGGGGTGGCTGAGAAGCTGCAATCTTCTGTTACCTCCTGTTGTTTTGAGGTGGATCCCGCCGATTCTGTTGCTCTATATACTATGGGGCAGTGAGAAGAAAGGGCGAGGATGATCCCAGTGAGTTGGCTGGTCAAGGCGATCTGGGTGGACTACAGCTTGGCTGTAGCGCTGACGGTGGTGCTGCCGTTGGCTCTCCTAATTTGGGCCTTTGCGGTGGGGTTGCGTCCTCTGATTCAGCTCTTGATCGTCTACTGGCGGGTATCCAGCCTATTGGCGGTGACGGTGTATTTGATGATCGGCGGTCTGCCCATCAGTTTCTTGAGCGGGGCGATGGCGCGGCTGTTGATCCCAATGGGTCTGTGGTTCTGGCGGGATTGGAGCACCGCCCTCGAGCAGTCGAGAAGCTGGGCAGCGCGGGCTTTCTTGCTCTGGCGGTGGATCCTGACTGGCTATATGGGGGTCGGGTTCTTCTTTTCAGGAGCCTTTGTGCCCTGCGCCTTCCAGGCTTCTTTGTCGCTGCAGTGTCGAGCCTGGTTTGAGCCGCCGCTGGGCTTTCGGGAGATCTTCCATCCCAATGTACCCCCCGAGCTGCTCGGGAGCCTAGGGGCCTGGGGCTTGGTAGTTTACCTACTCTACAGCGTCTATTTCGTTTGGCGGCTGCGGCCCCCTACCGAGAAAAGGGAGTTGGCAGCATGAGCGCCCTGCCCTGGCCGCTGGCTCTAGAGCGCTACAGCCAAGCCCACCCCCAGGAGGTGCTGCGGGTAGAGGTGGAAAGCGAGGGGGAAACGGATTTGGTGCTCATCTACCGCGGCTATAGCAGCTCCCTGCGCCGGCCCACTCCCCCCGATCCAGAGGTGCCGGTGATCCCTCCTCAGGCTCGCTTCTTACAGTTAGAGCGCCTTAGTGCCCCTTATCACCCTGAGCACTCCCAGGTTTTAGCTCTCTACCGCAGCTGGGAGGAGGTGAGGGCTTGGCTAATCCAAGAAGGGATCCCAGTAGCCGAGTAAGGGAGGGCGGGTTTTAGCGCCCCACAGGCGCCGGCTGCCGCTGCAGGATGGTGTATTCTGCCGGCTGCAGAAGAGATTGCCCTGTCATCTCGGGGGGCTGAGGCAGGCCTAGGATCTCGAGCAGGGTGGGGCCGACATCGGCCAGGGTGCCGCCAGAGCGCAGCTTGACATCGCCACCGCGACCAGGGATCTTGCGCCTTTCCCCCTCCACCAGGATGCAGGGCACGGGGTTGGTGGTGTGGGCCGTCCAAGGGTTGCCCTGCTCGTCCCACATCAGCTCCGCATTGCCGTGATCCGCCACGATTAAGGTGGTTCCCCCCACGTCCACCACCGCCGCCAGCAGACGGCTCAGGCAGCGATCCACCGTCTCCAGCGCCCGCACCGTGGCCTTGAAGTTGCCGGTGTGGCCCACCATGTCGGGGTTGGCGTAGTTGAGCACCACCAGGCTGTATTCGCGGCGGGCGATAGCTTCGATGGCTTTGTCGGTCACCTCCACCGCTGACATCTCCGGCATTTGGTCGTAGGTGGCCACCAGCGGGCTTTGCACCAAGATGCGATCTTCGCCGGGAAAGGGCTGCTCAATGCCGCCGTTAAAAAAGTAGGTGACGTGGGCGTACTTTTCCGTCTCGGCAATGCGCAATTGCTTGAGGCCGGCCTCGCTCACCACTTGGCCCAGCAGGTGATCCAGGTTCTGCGGCTTAAAAAGCACCTGCACCGGCAAGGTCGGATCGTACTGGGTCATGGTGATGAAGGTGAGATCCGGAATCAGACGGCGCTGAAAACCGGAAAAGTCGGGACAGACAAAAGCTTGGGTAAGCTGGCGGGCGCGATCCGGGCGGAAATTGAAGAAGATGACCGCATCTCCCGACTGCACCGCCCCCGGAGCCAAGCGAGTGGGGGGAATAAACTCGTCGGTAATATCCTGGGCGTAAAAGTCTTCCATCACCTCGGCGGCGCTGCGGCCACAGCCAGGGCCGTCTTCCGTCAGGATCTCGTAGGCCTTCTGGGTGCGCTCCCAACGGCGATCCCGATCCATGGCGTAGTAGCGGCCGCTCAGGGTGGCGATGACGCCGCTGCCCAGCCATTGCAGCTCTTTTTCCAGAGCGGCCAGAACCCTGGCTCCATCGCGGGGCAAGGTATCGCGGCCATCGGTGATGGCGTGGACATAGGCAGGGATCCCCGCCTGGGCTGCCAGCTTCAGCAAGCCGTAGAGATGGTCGATGTGGGAGTGAACCCCCCCCTCAGAGCAGAGGCCAATGAAATGAAAACGGCCCCCCTGCTCCTTGAGCCGATGACAAACCTCCACCAAGAGGGGCTCGTGAAAAAGGGATCCCGTCTCGATGGCGTCGCTGATACGCACCAACTCCTGCGGCACCACCCGCCCCGCCCCCAGGGTCAGGTGGCCCACTTCTGAGTTGCCCATTTGCCCTGACGGCAGGCCCACGGCTCGCCCCGAAGCTTGCAGCAGGGTATGGGGGTAGGTAGCCCATAGGCTGTCCACGACAGGGGTTCGGGCGGCCAGCACCGCATTGCCCTCAGGGGCTTCGCGATAACCCCAGCCATCCAGGATTACCAGAACCACAGGTGCCACCGATTGTGCATCCATGAAATGGCCTCTCGTTTTTTAAGACATAATACCAGCCCAGGCAATACGATACCGAATCCTCCATTCCCTCTCAAGATTTCACCTTTCTTGTGAGGGGAAAAGAAGCAACTCCAATAGTCGGGATTGAGCAGCTACCGCCAATCGATAGGCGAGCTGCCATAAGTATTTATACATATCTGCGCAGACATCTACCCAGATAAAACACGGTCAGCCGCGGGGGCTGGGCCGCAAACGTTTGCGCAGGGACTCGGCGCGGCGCTTGGCAATGGCATTCTTCGGATCCAGTTGCAGCACCGTCTCGTAGGCCTCGAGGCCAGGGCCGTAGAGATTTTTCTTCTCGTAGGCATGGGCCAGATTGTTCCAAGCGGTTACATAGCCGGGATCCGCTGCCACCGCGTCTTTGTAGTAGCGGATGGCCAAGTCGTATTGCCCCTGGCTGAAGTAGGCAAAGCCGAGGGCGTTGCAGACGGGGGGAATGTTCTCCCCAGCCACCTCTAGAGCTTTTTTAAGCTGGACGATGGCCTGGTCGTAGAGGCGCTTTTGCAGATAGACGCTGCCCAACTCGTAGTGCTCCTGCGGGGATCCCTTGCCTTTGCTCAGGCGGGGCTGGAGCTGCCGGATGACTCTTTCCTGGGCCCGTATCCGCAGCACCTCGCGCAGGACGAAGTAGCCCACCACGCTGAGGATACCGGCCAAAGCCACCAGGTACAGGAGGGGAGCGTTGACGCCCATTTTGCCTATCCCGCTTGCCTCTTCAGATTTGCCTTGCCAGCGTTACGCCTGCAGGTGAGCCTCGATCAACCAAAGATCTTTGTCGATCTGGCGCGAGATCTCGGTAAACAGGTCGGCGGTATCGGCGTCCCCCAGTTCGGTACTGCGGTCGATGTTGCGGCGCACCGAAGCGGCATACTGGCCGTAGCGGGCCGCCAAAGCCTGCAGGTGAGCCCGGCCGTCTTCAGCCGTCAGGTCGTACTCCGGCAAGGCTGAGGTTTGGGCGACGATGCGGGCCGTGCCGCGGGCAATGCCCCCCAAAGCTGTAACCCGCTCCGCCAGCATGTCCACGTAGTTCTCCAGAGTGCCGGCAAAGGTGTCGAACATCTCGTGCAGGGCGATGAAGTTCATGCCTTTGACGTTCCAGTGGGCCTGCTTCACCTGAGTTTTCAAATCCAGCGTGTCCGCCAAGGACTGGTTGAGCAGCTCCACCAGTTGCGCGCGGGCCTCCGCCGGCAAGTCGATCTGGGTGGGGTAGAGACGGGTTTTTGCGGCGGTAACCATAGCCAACCTCCTAAGTTGTGTTTCCATTATCTGGGATCCGCCTCGGCTCTGGGGCCTGCTGATTCCCGACTGAGTCCATACTAACACAAACTCGGAATGAGTATGAGTTAGCAAGCGCTTACTTGCCGATGCAGAAGCGGCTGAAGATCTGATCCAGCACCGCTTCGGAGATCTCCTCGCCGGTGATTTGGCCAAGGGCGTGCAGGGCGCCGCGCAGGTCGATGGTCCAAAAATCGAGGGGGAGCTGCGCCTGCATAGCCTGAACGACTTGTTCCAGGCTGGCTTGGGCCTGGCGGAGGGCGGCGGCCTGGCGTTGGTTGAGGCTCACCTCCAGGTTGGGCTGGGGCCGCCCCTGAGTCACAAGCTGCTCCAAGGCCTCTTCCAGCTCCGGGATCCCTTGGCCTTGGGCGGCGACGGCGGGGACGCGGTAGGCGATCTCGGGCGGGAGGCGGATCTTGTCGGCGGGGGCGAGGTCGGTTTTGTTGATCACCAGGATGAGGGGGCGGTGGCGGATGGACGCGTAGATGGCGGCGTCGGCATCCGTCCAGCCGGCCTGGGCGTCGATGACCAGCACCAGCACATCGGCAGCTTGAGCCAGCCGTTGGGAGCGCTCCACCCCTAGCCGTTCCACCGGATCGTCGGTGGCGCGAATGCCGGCGGTATCCAAAAGCTGGACAGGCATCCCTCTGACCACCAACTGGGATTCCACCACGTCGCGGGTGGTGCCGGGCAGGTCGGTGACGATGGCGCGATCCTGGCCTGACCAGGCGTTGAGCAGGCTGGACTTGCCCACATTGGGCCGCCCGACGATGGCCACCTTGACCCCGGTGCGCAGCAATTGCCCCCGCTCGGCGGTGGCCAGCAGGGCCTGCATCTGGGCCTGGATGGCTTGCAGCCGGGCCTGCCAAGCGGGGACGTCCAGGGGGGGCAGATCCTCTTCAAAGTCGAGGCGGGCTTCGATCTCGGCCAATAAACCCAGCAGCTCCTGGCGCAGGGCGCGGATGGACTGCCCCAACTTGCCCTGCAGCCCCGCCAGGGCCATTTGGGCCGCCTGCGGGGAGCGGGCCGCCACCAGATCGGCCACGCTTTCGGCCTGGGTGAGGTCGATGCGGCCGTTCAAGAAAGCGCGCAGGCTGAACTCCCCCGGCTGCGCCAGCCGTGCCCCCTGGCGCAGGCACTGCTGCAGCGTGGCCTGAACCACCATGATGCCGCCGTGGCAGTGCAGCTCCACTACGTCCTCGCGGGTGTAGGAGCGGGGAGCCTGCATCCAGACGGCCAGGGCCTCGTCCAACCGCCGGCCCTTCTCGTCGTGGATCCAGCCGTAGAGGAGGCGATGGCTTTCCCAGACTGCGTTGCGGCGGGCGGGAGTAAAGATAGCCTGGGCAATGGCCAAAGCCCGCGAACCGGAGAGGCGTACAATGCCAATGCTGCCCTGTTCGGGCACCACTGCCGTGGCAATGGCAGCAATGGTATCGGCCAGGGGCGCAGTCAGATCCATCCTCGACAAAGCCCGGCTTGAATTGTCGCAACTGTTGGATTCCCCATCGGCTTTCCCCGATCCCCTGCAGAGGTCTCTTGCGCCTATTGGCGCGCCTCCCCGAAGTCGGAAAAAGCTATAAAAAGCCGTGCGACCCGGTGAAGGCCGGGGTAGCCTGACAGTGGCAACTCACGCTCGTCCCGGATACTTATGAAGCCGTTACGCACGTTCAAGGTCACTCCCTACCTGCCGGCTGCTCTGGAAAGTCTGCGCTTGTTGGCCTATAACCTGCATTTTAGTTGGAACGTGGAAACCCGCAGCCTGTTTCGGCGCATGGATCCAGATCTGTGGGATGCCTGTGGCCACAATCCGGTGGCTTTGTTGGGGCAGATTCGGCAGGAGCGGCTGGACGAGCTGGCGGAGGATCCTGGTTTTTTGGCCCACCTGGAGCGGGCCAGCCAACAGCTCCAGAGCTACCTGCAGGAAGACACCTGGTATCGCAAGTATCGCTCGGCCCAAGCGGTGGAAGGGGAGTGCTACGCCTATTTTTCAGCCGAGTTTGGTCTGGCAGATTGTTTGCCCCTCTACTCAGGAGGCCTGGGGGTCTTGGCCGGGGATCACCTCAAGGCGGCCAGCGACCTGGGCCTGCCGCTGGTGGGGGTGGGCCTGCTCTACCAGAAGGGGTATTTTCGCCAGTACCTCAACCCCGACGGCTGGCAGCAGGAGCGCTATCCCGTTAACGATTTTTTCAATATGCCCCTGGAGCTGCAAAGAGATGCGGAGGGCCGCGAGATTCGCATCGAGGTGGACTACCCCAAACGCAAGGTGTTTGCCCGCATTTGGAAGGCGATGGTGGGGCGGGTGCCCCTCTACCTGCTGGACACCAACATCGAGCCCAACAGCCAGTACGACCAGGACATCACCGATGAGCTGTACGGCGGCGACCAGGATGTGCGCATCCACCAGGAGATCATGTTGGGGATCGGCGGCGTGCGGGCTTTGCGCGCCCTCGGCATCCATCCCACCGTCTACCACATGAACGAGGGGCACTCGGCTTTTTTGGCGGTGGAGCGCATCCGCCTGTTGATGGTGGAGCAGGGGTTGAGCTTTGAAGAAGCCTGGCAGGTGGCCAAGTCCAGCCAGATGTTTACCACCCACACGCCGGTACCTGCCGGGATCGACCTGTTCCCGCCCGACAAAATCGACTACTACCTCGGCTTCTACTACAGCCAGATGGGCCTGAGCCGGGAGCGCTTTTTGGCCCTGGGCCGCGAAAACACCGGCGACTTTCAATCCCCCTTCAGCATGGCAGTGCTGGCCATCAACATGGCCTCTTTTGTGAACGGTGTGAGCAAGCTGCATGGGGCGGTTTCCCGCAAGATGTTCAGCCGCCTCTGGCCCGAGATCCCGCTGGAGGAAGTGCCGATTACCTCCATCACCAACGGGGTGCATGCCCGCACCTGGGTGGGGGAAGAGAACCAAGCCCTCTACGACCGCTACCTGGGGCCGGATTGGGCAGAGGCTCCTCCTTCGGATCCCCTGTGGCAGAAAGTGGATCGGATTCCGGATGGGGAATTGTGGCGGGCCCACGAGCGCAGCCGCTCCCGCCTGATTAACTTTACCCGCGAGCGCTTGATGGAACAGCTCCAGAAACGGGCTGCCTCAGCGGCTGAGATCCAACGGGCCTCTGAGGCCCTCAACCCGGAGGTGCTTACCATTGGGTTTGCCCGCCGCTTTGCCACCTACAAGCGGGCCACCCTCTTGTTTCACAACCTGGAACGGCTCAAAGCCTTGCTCAACCATCCCCGCTACCCGATGCAGTTTATCTTTGCCGGCAAAGCCCACCCCCGCGACAACCCCGGCAAGGAGCTGATCCGGCAAATTGTGCAAGTGTCGCGCCAGCCGGAGTTTCGCCAGCGGCTGGTGTTTATCGAAGACTACGACATGTACATCACCAGCCTGCTGGTAGCCGGGGTGGATGTGTGGCTAAACACCCCCCTGCGCCCCCGCGAGGCCAGCGGCACCAGTGGCATGAAGGCGGCGGCCAACGGCGGACAGAACCTGAGCATTTTGGATGGCTGGTGGGATGAGGCCGATTACTACCAGACCGGCTGGCCCATTGGCCGCGGCGAGGAATACGAGGATCGCGCCTACCAAGACGAGGTGGAGTCCAACGCCCTCTACGACCTGCTGGAACAGGAGGTTGCCCCTCTGTTTTACCAGCGCGGTAGCGATGGCCTGCCCCACGCCTGGATTCGGCGCATGAAGCAGGCCATTCAGCTCAACTGCCCCCGCTTTAGCACCCAGCGCATGGTACTGGAGTATGCCGAGCGGGCCTACATTCCCCTCAGCAACTACTTCGACCGCATGCGCCGCGATAACTTCGAGTCGGCTCGCCAGTTTACCCGCTGGCGCAGCCATCTGCAGGAGAACTGGTACAACATTCGGGTTGTCAATGTCCAGGTCGAACCCCCCAAGAAAGCTTCCGCCGCCGGCCTCCCCTCGGCGCAAAACGACCAAGTGGTGATGGCCCGCGATCCCCTCACGGTGACCGTTGAGGTGCGGCTGGGATCCCTGCAACCCCAGGATGTCATCGTCCAGGCCTACCAGGGGCCGGTGGACGACAACGGCCAGATCCGGAACGGCCAAGCAACCCCCCTGCGCTACGTGGAGACGGTGGAGGATCGGGCCATCTTCTCCGGCCAGATTCGCTACGAGGCCAGCGGCTTGCAGGGGCTGGCCATCCGCCTGCTGCCCTTTCATCCTGACATGCACGATCCCTATGAGCTGCGGCTGATGCTCTGGGCCTAGAATGTCCGTTCCACCCAAAAGGGAGAAGGAAGGGGAACAGCAGGGATCCCCTTCCTATGCGGATCCAGCCTGAACAAGAGAGACTCCCCAAATTCGTGCGGATGGGTGTTTCTCGCTGCCCAATCAGGCAGAATCAGAGAAACCAGCTCCGGGTTGATGCCATGCTCAAAGCCCACGACTCGGCCGGTTTGCGCCTGTTGCTCGCGGCTGCCCTGCTGTTGGGGGGCTTGGCCAGTTGGCGGCAGGATCGCCTCTCGGCAGTGATGGGTCTGGCCAGTGCGGCAGCCATTTCAGCCTTCACCCGCCCCGCCATCTTGGCTTACAACCGGGGTCGCGAACGGTGGCTGAACCGGGATCTGATAGGGGCTGTCGAGCAGCTCAACCTGGCGCTGCAGCAGGATCCCTGTCTGACCAACGCCCACCTTCTGCGCGGCCAGGTTTACCTCGAACTCGGCCAACTTCCCCAGGCGCTGGCGGACTTCGACCAAGCCACCCGGTTGGCCCCGCGCCGGCCAGAGTCCTATCTCTACCGCGGCCTCCTTCTTCAGTTGCAGGGGGATTTGCAGGGGGCAATAGCCGAGCTTGCCGAGGTAGTACGCCGGCATCCCAGCGCCCCCCACCACCTCCGCTTGGCCAACCTGCTCAGGCAACAGGGATCCCTGCCTTCAGCTCTAGCTCACCTGGACGAGGCCATTTGTCGGGATCCCACCTCGGCGCCTGCCTATGCCTGCCGCGCTACGGTGTACGGCTACCTGGGAGAATGGGAGGCGGCTGTGGCCGATTGGTCCCAGGCCATCCGCTGGGATCCCTGTCCGGCCCACCACTATGGGCGGGGCGTTGCCTATGCTTGGGCCGATTGCTATGACGAGGCCATTGCCGACCTCAGCCGCAGCCTCGAGGCAGAACCCTGCCAACCCCACGTTCTCTACATCAGGGGCAATCTTCTCTACGAGCTGGGGGAGATCAAAGCTGCCCTCGACGATTACGACCAGGCCTTTCGCTTGGAAGCCGACGGCAACCTCGGGGATCCCACCGACGAGTACGGCTTGTACGGTCGGGGGCTGGCTTACGGAAATATGGGAGATAGGGCAACGGCTATTTCCAGTTGGCAAGCCGCTTTGCAGGTCAGCCGCCAACACCACAACCTAGTTTTGCAGGAACAGGCGCATCGATCTTTGCGGCAGCTCCAGGATTTGGACGGAGATCCCGGAGCCTTTGGCTAGCGAGGTCGAAGGGATCCCCTCAGAACATTGCCGCGAAACTGGCGTAAAATTTGCTTATCGCCATCTCAATTCCCCTGATCTGCAGTTGGATTTTTCCCACCTCCTTCTGTGGCTGCCGTGAAACACACCCTCAGCGCTCTTGTGCAGGATCAGCCCGGGGTCTTAACCCGCATCGCCGGCATGTTTGCCCGCCGGGGCTTCAACATCGACAGCCTCACCGTTGGCCCCACCGAGCGGCCTGGCATCTCCCGCATCACCATGGTGGTGCAGGGGGATGAGCACGATGTGGAGCAGATGACCAAGCAGCTCTACAAGCTGATCGACGTGCTGAAAGTAACCGACATTACCCATGTCCCCTGTGTAGAACGGGAGCTGATGCTCGTCAAGGTCAACGCCAGCATCGAAACTCGCTCGGCCATCATGGACGTGGCGCAGATGTTCCGTGCCCGGATTGTGGATGTGGCGGAAGAGTCTTTAACTTTGGAAGTGACAGGGGATCCGGGCAAAATGGTGGCCATCATCAAGATGTTAACCAGCTTCGGCATTCGGGAGATTGCCCGCACCGGCCTGGTAGCTCTCACCCGCGAGTCGGGAGTCAATACCGAGTACTTGAAGCAGCACCCCACCGTGGCAGTCGTCTGAGGGGCTTGGCCACGATGCCAACAGAGATTGCTTAGGGAGGAGGCCATGGCAAAACCGGAGAGAAGCCGGCGCCATAGGGGGCAGGCCCTGCGCAATAGCCTGCGTTGCCTGATGAGCCTCCTGGCCATTGGGCTGTTGGGGTTACTGGGGGGCTGTGGCCCCCGACCTCCCAAGTCGGTTGTGCAGCAGGCTCTGGCCTACCAGATCTCCCACCCGGCTGAGCCGGTTGCCTCGCTGGTGGGCAGCGACCGCTTAGCAGGCCGTTTGGAAGTGCAGGATGTCCAAATTCGTCAGGATCGCCGTGAACCCCTGCTGTTGGCCTCAGGAGAGAAACTGGAAGGCCACCACCTCAGCGGCACCTATACCGTAATTGTCAAGCCACCGGGATCCCGCCGCCCCTACCGCCGCAAGGGGGATCCCTTCCAGCTCACCCTGGCCCACCAGAAGGCGCAAAGTTCCCCTTCCCCTGGGGGAGCGCAGCCCAAAACCCTGCCCGAACGGTGGCTACTGGCCCATCCCTCTCCCGATGCCAAGAGCTGGGAGGTCATCGACTTTTTCCCCCAGCCGGCACCGCTGCCGGAGCTGCCTCCTGCCGAACAGGCGTACCGACACCCGACTGACCTTGACGCTCTCCCCGCCCCTATAGCTGGCTTTCGCCCAGGGGTAAGCCAGAGAACTCTTTCCTAGGCTGGAGGACTGCTCCCACCGGAGAAGTCAGCTACCTTCCCTGGGGAGGAAGAGATCCTTCGCGGCTACCTGGCCACAACAAAGCGCTACGTAGAAACTCCAAACAACGGTAGGCAGTCTCCTCTGCAGACCTCAATGTTGTCCCTTGCGCCGCCATTTTCTGGGTCAGCACCGCAGAGGTGGTTGGCTCAGCGAAGCAAGGCCGCCCCCCCAAGAAAGAGCCCATCCACCAACAGGGTATTCAGCACTGCTCCCGCAAAGGCCCAATGGTGCAAGCGACGGGATCCCTGCACTCTCCACAATCCAACACCCAGCAACAGAAGGCCCAAGCCGATGCCCCAACCCAGGCCCCAGGGGGTAGCCATTTTGTCGAGGGCCGCCCTAAAAGGGACAACCGCCTGCTCCAACCGGTCAAACTGCATCGCCTGCCGCCACTCAGGCAGCAGCCCCACCGAGTGAATGTAGAGATCTGTAACCGCCGTACCCCACAGGGAGCCGAGATAAAACCAGGTACCGATGCGGGCAAACCGTCGCCGTGTCCCCCACCAGACAATCGGGATCCCCAAGGCTTCCACAGGCATGTGCCAAAGAGGCTCAAAGCGCAGCCATCCCCAATACAGGGATCCTGCCAGCCAAGTCAGCGTGAAGCCGTAGAGCAGATCCCCCCAGATGCGGGTGCGGGGCCGCGAGTAGAGCCGCCAGCTAAGGCCCAGCCAGCCTAGAGTCATCGCCAAGCTCAGCCAAGGGCTATAGCGCACCAGGGGCGCTGCCACAAAAACGGGTAGGCACACCAGCACAGCCGCCGCTCCCCCGATGGCGTGGTGAGAGGGAAACCGCCTTCGCAGAGAAGAACGGGGAATCTCCCGTCCGACTGGGCCCTGGGAGGCCAGGGAAGGCTCTTCTTGGAGAGGCGGCGAACAAGAGGTAGGAAACAAAACGCAATCTTAGAAACTTTTACATCAGTTAACATAGCATCTTCCCTGCCCTTTCCCGCCCCGGCCGAGAGGGGCCGGCGTTGCCAGGGTACTGCCGAAAATGTCAGGGTGAGAATAACGCGCTGCCCGGAAAACACTATGGAGTTGCTGTTGGCGGGAGATATCGGGGGCACCAAGACCAGCCTCAGCCTCTTCAATGCCCAAGATCCCGATCACAGCCTCTACCACTGCCGCTACGCCAGCCAGAGCTATCCCAACCTCACCCCGGTGGTGCTGGAGTTTCTGGCCCAGGCACGGCAGGAGCTGGGGCGAGATCCCCAACCGGTTGCCGCCTGCTTTGCTGTGGCCGGCCCCGTAGTGGAAGAAAAAAGCAGTCCAGGAGCCGGGGGACAGAGGGCCAAAATCACCAACCTGCCCTGGAGCCTGCACTCAAGCCAGTTGGCGGCGGAGCTGGGGATCCCCCGCCTAGCGTTGATCAACGACTTCAGCGCCGTAGGCTATGGGGTGCTGGCCCTGCGAGATCAGGATCTGGAAACGCTGCAGACAGGAGAGCGGCAGCCCCAGGCGCCCATCGGCGTCATCGGGGCGGGCACAGGGCTGGGGCAGGCCTACCTCACCTGGGGAGAAGGCGGCTACCAGGTTCATGCCAGCGAGGGGGGGCATGTGGATTTTTCTCCACGGACCCCTTTGGAATGGGAGCTGCTGCGGTATCTGCAACAACGACATGGGCGCGTCTCCACCGAGCGGGTGGTCTCGGGGCAGGGGATCGTGGCCATCTATCAATTTCTGCGGGATAGCCGCTGGGGCCAGGGAGAGGAGCAGTTGCTGGCCCAAATTGCCGCCTGGGAAAGGGGAGCCAGCCCCGTCGACCCAGCCGCCCAAATTGCCAATGCCGCCCTGGAGGGACGGGATCCCTTGGCGGTGGAGTGTTTGCGGCTGTTTACCAGCTTGTATGGGGCCGCTGTCGGCAATTTTGCCCTGCACCTGCTGCCCCGTGGGGGCCTGTTCATCGCCGGCGGGATCGCGCCCAAGCTCCTGCGCCTGTTGCGGGAGGGAGAGTTTTTGCCCTCCTTTTTGGATAAGGGACGGATGCGCACTCTGCTGGAGCAACTGTCAGTGCAGGTGGTGGTGAACGCCCAGGTGGGCTTGATAGGGGCTGCCCACTATGCCGCCACTTTGCTGTAGAGGTTAAGCCTGTTGGCGGCAGGGATCCCCCGCTCCCTTCTCCCAGGGGGAGAGGGGGGCTGGGCAAGGCGCAGGATGGCCATGCCTAGGGCTTGTTCCTGCTCGCAAAGGCCGCATTTTCCGCTGCCAAAAACAACTGGGCCCGCCAAAAGCAGGTGATGGATTTGCTGTCGAAATCCAGGCCAAAACGGGCCATTTCTGTCAGTTCGGCAGGCGAAAGCTCCACCACCGCAATGTCTTCATCTTCATCCTTGGCCGGTGGAGCATCCAGCACTTCCAGATCCCGCGCCAGGTAGGCGTACATGATCTCGCTGGAATAGCCGGGGCACAGATAAAATTGGCCGAGGGGATCCCAGCGGTGGGCGCGCAGGCCGGTTTCTTCTTCCAGCTCGCGGCGAATGGTTTCATCAGGATGTTCCCCTGGCTCGACGGTACCGGCGGGAAACTCGTAGAGGTAGGCGGCGACGGCAAAGCGATATTGGCGAATGCAGACGAACTTGCCTTCGGCAGTGACCGGCACGGCCACCACGCCGCCGGGGTGGAGGAGGTACTCCCGCTCCCCTTCGGTGCCGTTGGGAAAGCGCAAGCGCTGGCTGACAAAGGTGTACTTGTGGCCTTGAAAGCGCAGGCGCTCGCGAAGGATCTGCGATGGGGTGTGCATGGCAAGGTTGCTCAGAGAAAGGCCCCCCTCAGCTTAATCGGTGGCGGTGCTGTTGGAGCATGACTCTAGTCAATAATAAGCTCAACTATACTGAAAATAATGTATAATATGTTCAGTACGGATTACTACCAGTTGATCTTTCTGTTTACTTTCGAGTCTGCCAACATGGTAGCCAAAGCAAAGCAGAAAATTGGTAGTAAGACGACACGGAAACTGCGCTTTGGGTATTCTACTCAAAGCTTTGCGGGATACCGCCATTCTGTTTGGACTCCGTCCCGCTAACGCGAATGGAAACAAGCAGAATGCTATCGCTGCATAGTTGAACAGTGATGTTCAGCAGTGTTCAGCGTAAATGTATCAGCTCCCCCCTTAAGGTAAAGTCAGAGGGGCAAGCGAAGGTGCAGGCCATGATCTCCCCTTCTCTGAAGGAGTTCCTCGCCCTCAGCCAACAGGGCAATTTCATCCCGGTCTACCAAGAATGGGTGGCGGACTTGGAAACGCCTGTCTCTGCCTGGTACCGGGTCTGTGCCGGGCGGCCCTACAACTTTCTGCTGGAATCGGTGGAGGGAGGGGAACAGGTGGCCCGCTACAGCTTCCTCGGCTGCGACCCTTTGTGGGTTTTGCAGGTGCGCGGGGATCAGGCCTTGCAGATCCACCGCGATGGGCATCGAGAGCAGCACCAAGGGGATCCCTTTGCCGTTTTGGCCCGCTGCCTGCAGCCCTATGAGCCGGTGCACCTGCCGGAGTTGCCCAGCAGCATCGGCGGGCTCTTTGGCTACTGGGGCTATGAGCTGATTCGCTGGATCGAGCCCAAGGTGCCCATTCACCCCCTGCAGCCGGGGGATCCCCCCGACGCTATCCTCATGCAGGTGGACAGCATCCTGATCTTCGACCAGGTCAAGCGCAAGATCTGGGTGGTGGCCTTTGCCGACACACGCCAGCAGCCGGCGGAGCAGGCCTACGCCCAAGCCTGCCGGCGGGTGGAACAGTTGGTGCAACAGCTCAGCGCCCCCCTTTCTCTTGCCCACCTCAGCCTCGACTGGAAGCCGCAACTGCCCGATGCCATTCCCCCCAGCACCCTCAGCCGCGCCGCCTACTGCCAGGCGGTGGAGCAGGCCAAAGCCTACATCCGGGCTGGCGAGATCTTTCAGGTGGTGCTCTCGCAGCGCTTCACCACCCCTTTTGCTGGAGATCCTTTCCGGCTCTACCGCTCCCTGCGGCTGATTAACCCCTCCCCCTACATGGCGTTTTTCCAGTTTGGCGATCTCTGCCTTGTCGGCTCCAGCCCAGAAGTGATGGTCAAGCTCACTCGGATAGGGGAAGAGCGCATCGCCACCGTGCGTCCCATCGCCGGCACCCGCCCCCGCGGCGCCACCCCCGCCCAAGACCGCCAGTTGGAGCAGGAGCTGTTGGCGGATCCCAAGGAGCGGGCAGAGCATGTGATGCTGGTGGACTTGGCCCGCAACGACCTGGGTCGGGTCTGCCGCCTGGGATCCGTGCAGGTGGACGACCTGATGCAGATCGAGCGCTACAGCCACGTGATGCACATCGTCAGCAATGTGGTGGGGCAGTTGGATCCCCGCTACAGCGCCTGGGATCTGCTGCGGGCCACCTTTCCTGCCGGCACGGTTACTGGCGCTCCCAAGATCCGCGCCATGCAGATTATCCACGAGCTGGAAGGGTGTCGCCGCGGCCCCTACGCCGGCGCCTATGGCTACTACGACTTTGCCGGCCAACTGAACACCGCCATCACCATCCGCACCCTGCTGGTTCAGGGGGACCAGGTGAGCATCCAAGCCGGGGCGGGCATCGTGGCCGACTCGGATCCGGAGCGGGAGTACCAAGAATGCCTGAACAAAGCGCGGGGCATGCTCATGGCAGTGGCCAGCTTGCAGAAGGAGTAAAGGCTCGTGTTAGCCCAGGTGCACTTTAGCCATGCCGAGCGGGAGCGCCGGCAGCCGGATCCAGAGACCGTAGAGCAGGCGTTTCACCTGTTTTCCACCGAGGGCTACCTGGTGCTGCCGGAGATCTTCCCCACGGCGCTCATCGACAAGCTACACAGTAGCTTTCTGACCACCTACAGCCGCTACTGCACCCACGAAAACCACCCCGACGCCCTGTTGGTGGGCAATCGACGAGTGATGGTGACGGTGCGCCTGGAGGGGCCCTTTAACGATCCCCTGCTCTATGCCCATCCCTTAATCCTGCCTATCTTGCAGCGAATCTTGGGATCAAGCCTGATCCTGAGCGGGCTGGGGGTGGTAGTTTCTCTGCCGGGATCCGCCGACCAACAGGTTCACCGGGATCTCTCCCACCTCTTCGGCGACGCAATTCTAGATGCCATCGTCCCCTGCTATGCCCTGAATTTGCTTATCCCGCTGGTGGAGGTCAACGAAGAGAACGGCATGACCCGCCTCTGGCCTGGCAGCCACGCTGTTTTCGAGGCCCACTACACCGAGCTGGCCCGGCAGATGCCCTTTGTCGATCCGCCGCTGGCCAAGGGATCCTGCCTGCTGTTCGACTACCGCTTGATTCACCTGGGCCGGGCCAATCGTTCTGCTGCTCCCCGGCCCCTCCTCTACAACACTTACAGCCGACCTTGGTTCCGGGATCCCGTCAACTATACCCGACAGCCCCCCCTGGTGATCCCGGCAGCCGAGAAAGAGCGGATCCCGGCCCAGCACCACTCCCTATTCGTGGCAGCGCAGATTGTGTAGAGGAAAGTTTTGAGGAATGTGGGAAGATGCCTCAGAATGGGGGTGGGTATCCCCGTTGTTGAAGTTTGATTGCGCACCCCACCATGAGCGAAAGCACCTCTCAAGAGCCATCTTGGGCGCCGACGGCAGACGAAATGGCCCCTGCTGTGGGTCCTGGCGCAGAAACCGCCCCGGCTCCTGAAGCCGACAAGGGATCCGCCGCCCGGCGTGTCCGCCAACTCTTGGGCATGAAAGGGGCAGAGGTGGAGTCTCGCTCCGTTTGGCAAGTCCACCTGCAACTGATGAAGCCCGTGACCTGGATCCCGCTGGTGTGGGGCCTGATTCCGGGAGCGGCCTCCTCCGGCCACTTCACCTGGACTTGGGAAAACGTGGCCCTCATCTTGGTGGGCATGATCCTGGCCGGCCCCTTGATGACGGGCTACACCCAGACCCTGAACGAATACTACGACCGCGACATCGACGCCATCAACGAGCCCTATCGCCCCATCCCTTCCGGGGCCATCTCCCTGCGGCGGGTGGTCATCCAAATCTGGGTGCTGCTGATCCTGGGGCTGGCGTTGGCCTATGCCCTGGATTGGTACACCGGCCACGACTTTCCGGTGATCACCTGCATTGCCCTGGCGGGAGCCCTAATTGCCTACATCTACTCGGCGCCGCCCCTGAAACTAAAGCGCAACGGCTGGCTGGGGAACTACGCCCTGGGGGCCAGCTACATCGCCCTGCCCTGGTGGACGGGACATGCCCTCTTTGGCGAGCTGAACTGGACAATCTGCATTCTGACCCTGATCTACAGCTTGGCCGGCCTGGGGATCGCCGTGGTCAACGATTTCAAAAGCATGGAGGGGGATAGACAATTTGGCCTCGCCTCCTTGCCGGTGATGTTTGGGGCGATGGGGGCGGCCTGGATCGCGGCGCTGATGATCGACCTGTTTCAGTTCGGCATGGCCTCGTTTTTGCTGGGAGCTGGCCTAAAGCTCTACGCCGCAATTTTGGTGCTGCTGATTATCCCGCAGATCACCTTCCAAGACATGTACCTGCTGCGGGATCCCCTCAACAACGACGTCAAATACCAGGCCAGCGCTCAGCCTTTTCTGGTGTTGGGCATGCTGGTGGTGGGGCTGGCGCTGGGCCGCTTGGGGCTGGGGTAGTCGAGCCGAGGCCAAAGTGCCCATCCTGGCAACCGAGGTGACGGCTTCCGCCCTGGGGTGCTCCCTCTGCCTGGGCCAAGATCAAGTCAGGATCCCATCGGGGATGGCCGATGGATCCCAAAAAGTGGGATGGCCCTGGGCCAAAGGAGATATCCGATGAAGCTGTCTATTCCCCTCCAACTCAGCCTGAGCCTGGCTCTGCTCTTGGGGGCGGTCGTCCCTGCACAAGCCCAGCGGATCGTCATCGACGGGCGCGGGATCCTGGTCGAACCCAGCACCGGTGGCTCGGTCATCCTCAACCCCGACCAGCCGCTCTTGGCTCCGATCCCGCCTGGGGGAGTTCCTTTTTCCCTCGATGCAGAGGGCCAAGTGGTCTCTGCCCCTGGCTACCGCTGCAGCGCCGCCACCGCTGCCGACAACTCTCCCATCATCTGCCGCTCCCAGTTCAACCCCAACGACGTGGTGGTCTACGAGCGGGATGGCCGCTCCAACACCTTCTTCGTCAATACTGACAACCCTGTGATCCAGCCTTCCGGCAGCGGCCTGCGGATTCTGCCCAACTCCGAGCCGGTGCAGCCCTCCGGCAGTGGCTTGCGCATCATCCTCAACTGACAGACGGGAAGCGGCCCCCTGTCTAAGGGGATCCCTCAGGAGCAGCTCCCGCTCGTCTTGCCTCCAATTCCCTTAGGATCTGCCGGTGGCGCTGCCGGGTGATGGGGTACAGCCACACCAGCAGGATCCCACCGATTAAAGCCACTGCCGGCAGGGGGCCGATGGCGAGGCGGATGGCCAGCAAGGCCAATTCTGGCTGGAGGGGTGGGGCCTCTCCGGCCACCGAAGGGATAAAGCCGGCCCAATCCAGAGCTTGTCCCACGAAAAACAGCCCTAGCGCCAGGCCCACCTTTTGCAAGAACACCATGAAGGCATAGAAGATCCCTTCCCGCCGCTCCCCAGTGTGCAGCTCGTCCAGGTCGATGACATCCGGCAGCATTGACCAAGGGCCAAGATACACTGTGGCGGAAACCCCGATCCCTGCCAACAGGGCTAGTGCAATCATGAGCCGCTCCTGGCCGGCCTGCAGGAAAAATAGGCCCGCCTGCGAGATGAGCCAAAACCCCGCCCCGATCAGGTACATGGCGCGCTTGCCCAGCCGAGCGCTCAGGCATGTCCAGGCAAACAGGGTCAGCACGGCAACACTCTGAACCGCCAACACCACCAGAGAAATCCACACCTCGGGCAGGCCCATCCAGAAGACGATGAAATAGGGGATGATCGTGGCTGTGAACTGAAAGGCCAGCCAAGAACACAGGTAGATGCCGCTGACAAACAGGTAGGGGCGATTGCTGAAGGCCACCCGCAGTTGCTGCAGCAGAGGCAGCGGATCCCGTTGGGATTGAAAACGTTCTCGTACTCCCCAAAAGCAGAGCAGCAGGGGCACAGCCGAGATGGCCCCAAAACAAGCCCCCGCCAGCAGATGGCCGGCAGCCCGATCCGGCAGCAGGTTAAACAGCAGCGGAAAGGTAACCACGGCAACCATGCTACCCCCCACCGAGAAGGCAAAGCGAAATTGGTTGAGCCGGGTGCGCTCGTCGTAATCCTGGGTTAGCTCCGCCGTCAGGGAGGCGTAGGGGATGTTGGCGGCAGAATAAAAGGTGTTGAACAGCAGGGACACCGCCAGGTAGTAGGCGAAAAGGGGGCCCATCTGACCGGGAAAAGGGATCCACCACTGAGCTGCAAAAGTCAGGCCAAAGGGGATGGCCGAAAACAGCAGCCAGGGGCGGCGACGGCCCCAACGGCTGCGGGTGCGGTCGCTGAGGATGCCGATGATGGGATCGTTGACGGCATCCCAAAAGCGGGTGATGGCGTAGATGCTGCCGGCCAAGCCTGCCGCCATGCCGACGGTATTGGTGAGAAAGGGCAGCAGGAAAAAGATGAGGATATTGGCCGTCATGCCCGTGCCCAGATCCCCCACCCCATAGGCCAGCTTCGTCCGCAAGCTCAGTCGTTCTCCGGTCATGGCCTGCCTTGGCAAAGGAGAGTCTTACTTAGTCTAGGGGGAAGGGGCAGGCGAGAGGGCTAATTGCCCTTTTCGCGGAGGGGCTAAGAGCGCATCTGGCTCATCGCCTCCAGATTCAACGCCTTGGCCACCTGTTCCGGGCTCATCAAGTTGCGCTCCAACACGATCTGGCGGATGGGCTTGCCGGTTTCCAGGGAGATCTTAGCCACCTCTGCCGCCTGCAGGTAGCCAATGTAGGGATTGAGGGCAGTCACCAAAGCCAGCGTCCCCTCAGCATAGCTGCGGCAGCGATCCGCCTGGGCGGTGATGCCGCGGACGCAGCGCTCGGTAAAGACGCGCAGGCTGTTGTTGAGGATCTGCAAGCTATGCAGGAGGTTATAGGCAATCAGCGGCATCATCGCGTTGAGCTCAAATTGGCCTGCCTGGGCGGCGAGGAGAATGGCGGTGTCCAGGCCGATCACCTGAAAGCAGACCATGTTCAGCATCTCGGCCATCACCGGGTTGTACTTGCCGGGCATGATGGAGGAGCCGGGCTGTACCGGCGGCAGTTGGATCTCTTTGAGGCCAGTCTTGGGGCCGGAATCCATCAGGCGTAGGTCGTTGGCCATTTTGATGGCATCTTGGGCCAGGTTGCGCAGGGATCCCGACAGGTGCACAAAGGGGGCCATGCTCTGCATCGCCGCCATGGGATGGGGGGCCGGGGTAAGGGGCAACTGGGTGTACTCTGCCAGCCGTTGCACCACCTTTTGCCGGTACTGGGGATGGGTATTGAGGCCGGTGCCGACGGCGCTGCCCCCCAGCCCCAAGCTGCCCAGAGCCTGGCTGGCCTCCTCGATCCAGCGGCGGTGCTGGGCAAAGATGGCCGCATAGGCGCCGAAGCTATCTCCCAGCCTTATGGGGACAGCATCCTGCAAATGGGTGCGGCCCGCCTTGAGAATGCCGTGGAACTCCTGTGCTTTCTGCTCCAGCGCCGCCACCAGGTTGTCCAGCGTGCCCAAAAGATCCCGCCGCACCCGCAGCAGGGCCGCCAGGCGAATGGCGGTGGGGATGACGTCGTTGGTGGATTGGCCGTAGTTGACATGGTCGTTGGGGCTGACCCGCTCGTAGCGCCCCTTGGGCTCTCCCAGGATCTCCAGGGCGCGGTTGGCCAACACCTCATTGACGTTCATGTGGTGGGAGGTGCCCGCCCCGGCCTGGTACACATCCACCACAAACTGATCCCGCAGGGATCCCTGGAGGATCTCGTCTGCCGCTTGGACAATGGCCTTGGCCACGTCGGGGGGAATGCAGCCCAGCTCGCCGTTGACCTCCGCCGCCGCTTTTTTGATGAGCACGCAGGCCTCCACGTACTCCGGCAGCGGCTTGAGGCCGCTGATGGGAAAATTCTCCAGGGCGCGGGCGGTTTGGATGCCGTAGTACACCGACTGCGGCAGTTGCCGCTCCCCCATCGCGTCCCGCTCGCTGCGCACTTGCAGTGGGTCTGTCTCTGGAACCATGGCACAGCTCTAGCTGGCAGGTTTTTGGGAAGGTTCCTGTAGAGGTAGGGATCCCTTTTCCTGGAGAGCAGCCAACTGCTGGCTAATCCGCTCGTTGTTTTCCGCCAAGACGAGCACCATGGCCGCGCAGGCCAGATGAACTCCTGCCCGGAATTCGGCCGAGGCTTTGTACTGAGCCAGCGCCTCGCTATCTCCTTCTCGCGGGCTCAGGATCAGTTGCACCGACTTTTGGGCCAACTCTTTCAGTTCCCGTTCCGTTAAACCGAGCTGCACCACTTTTGCCCTCCCTGCTAACCGGAAAACAAGCCCCCCCCTGCCCTCTCACCGGCAGGAGCGCCACTTTGGTTATCCTACCGCGGTTGCTGCCCCAATCCAGCATCCTTCTTCCTTCCAGTGGGTCGGCGAACCCCTAGAAGAAAACAAAAAATGCCGGCTAGTATAGGTGCAGCATGCCTTGCCCTCCTGGCCGATAGACCACTTGGGGGTGCAAGTCCGTCGGCCAGCAACGGCGCAAAAGAGGCTGCTATTCTCTGAGTACTACCATCTAGGTTGTTGTTCACAGAGAGGAAAACTTGTCCGTAGAACGTCCACTTGACCGCTTGCCCCGCAAGCAGCGCGCAGAGCTGCCGGCCATCAACGAGCGCATCCGCTTCCCCAAAATTCGCCTCATCGACACCGATGGCACCCAGTTGGGGATCATGAGCCCGCGCGAAGCCCTGCGCCTGGCCGAAGAAAAAGATCTGGACTTGGTCTTGGTCAGCGACAAGGCGGATCCTCCCGTCTGCCGCATCATGGACTACGGCAAGTTCAAGTTTGAGAAGGAGAAAAAAGAACGGGAGGCCCGCAAAAAACAACACACCGCCGAGATCAAGGAAGTGAAGTTTCGCTACAACATCGGCGAGCACGACTACCACGTCCGCCTGCGCAGCGCTCAGCAGTTTTTGGGGGATGGAGACAAGGTAAAAGCCACGGTGATGTTTCGCGGTCGCGAGGCCCAGCACGCCGAGTTGGGGGAAGAGTTGCTGCAGCGCTTGTTCAAAGACCTAGAAGGCGTGGCGGAAATGCAGCAGCCCCCCCAAAAGGAAGGGCGAAACATCACGATGATCCTCTCCCCCAAAAAATCCACCTGAGGAGGGATCCCGTCTATGGCTCTTGCTGTTGGGGATCCGGCGCCGGAGTTTACCCTGCCCGATGCCGAGGGCAATTTGGTCAGCCTGAGCCAGCTCCGGAGCCGGCGGGTGGTGCTCTACTTCTACCCGCGGGACAACACTCCCGGCTGCACCCGAGAAGCCTGTGGCTTTCGCGATGCCTACGCCGAGTATCAGGCGCACGGGATCCACGTCTTGGGGGTGAGCGCCGACGACGCCCGTTCCCACCAAAAGTTTGCCCAAAAACTGCAGCTTCCCTTTCCGCTGCTGGTGGACGAGGGGGCCAAGGTGGCCAGCGCCTACGGCGTCTATGGCCCGAAAAAGTTCATGGGCAAAGTCTATAACGGCATTCACCGCACCACCTTTGTCATCGATCCGGAGGGGAAGATCGAGGCCATCATCACCAAGGTCAAGGTGGAGGCTCACGCGGCGGAGCTGCTCAAGCAGTTAACCGGCTCCTAAGCTCTCTGTTGGGGGGTGCAGGGGGAGCAGCCCTGTCGGCAAAGGTGCCTAGGTGTCCAGCGTTCCCGTGCCGAGATTAGGACAAGAAGAGAGCGGGCAGGGGATATAACGATACAAAGTGCCGGTATGGATTCCCCTGGGGCCGTGTCCCGACGCACCCGTACCACCAAGTCGATTCACGACAGCTACCAAATTTTGGGTTTGGCCGGCCAAGGGCAGTATGGGCGCGTGTTCTGTGCCCGGCCTCGCCACGGGGGGGATCTGGTGGCCCTCAAGGAGCTGCCGGCAGAGCGCTTTCCCACCCCCAACCTGCTGCGGGAGCTGCGCTACCTGCTGACATTGAACCACCCCAACATCACCCGCTGCTACGCCCTCGAACATGCCCGTGAGGGGCGCTATTTGGTGTTGGAGTACTGCGAAGGGGGCACGCTGCGGGAGCTGATCGACCAGGTGGAGCGGGGGCTGTGGCTGCCGGTCAAGCAGGTTTTGGGCTTTGTGGATCAGATCTTGGCCGGCTTGGATCATGCCCATCGACAGGGGGTAATCCACTGCGATGTCAAGCCAGAGAATATCTTGCTCAAGCCCACGCCCCAGGGTTGGCAACTGAAGCTGACGGACTTTGGCATCGCTCGTCACCCCCAGCCTGCTCCCGGCGAGATCTCTGCCACCGGCTCCCCCGCCTACATGGCGCCAGAGCGGTTCTACGGCCAGTTCAGCCCCGCTTCTGACCTCTACGCGGTGGGGATCATCCTCCTGGAGCTGTTGACGGGCCGGCGACCCTTTTCCGGCTCCCCCAGCCAGTTGATGCACGCCCACCTCAACCAGCCGTTTGTCTGTCCGGAAGGGATCCCGGCCCCGCTGCAGGAACTGCTGGAGATCACGTTGCGCAAGTTGCCCCTGCGGCGGTTTCGCACCGCGGCCCAGATGCGTTCGGCCCTGGCAACCTTTGCCCGGGAGTGGCAGGAGCCAGCCGGTTGTTGGGTCGGCCCTCGCCTGTCCAGGCGGTCACCTCCCGGCCTGCAGGTCTGGGATCTGCCGGATCCGGGTTTTGTTGGCGAGGGCGGGATGGAGTCCCTGCCTGAGCAAAAGTTCTGCATCTGTGAAGATCCGAGCGGCTCCCGATCCCCGCTGCTGCTGCGGGTAACCCCTCAGCGGCTGGAGTGGCTGGATCTGCAGACCCTTGCCTCAGGAGCGCCGCCTCTGGCCTGTTTCTCCTTGGCCGAACCGTTGCAGCAAGTGCTGCCCTTGCCGAGCTTCCCGGAGGCTTTGGCTTTTTCCAAAAGCAACCTTTTGCACCTGAGTCCCGCGCGCGTCCGTACCTTGCTGAGTTTTGCGGAGGATTGGCGAGCCACCTGGCTGGCGGAGCGGCAGGAGTTGGTCTGGGCCACTGCCAAAGAAATTGGGGCAGTGCAATGGCTGCCGGCTGGGCCAACCGTAGCTCAACCTTTTCCGGAGTTCCACTGCTACTTTCGCTGGCCTTGGCAGGTGCCAACGGGATCCCTGCTCCGCTTGCTGGCTCTCTCGGAGCATCTGGTGCTGTTGGCGGGATTGGGGCGGCAGTGGGTGGAAATGACTGTGTTGCCCTATCCGGCGGCCTGGCCTCCGCAGACGGGCTCCCAGCCGCTGCGCTATCGCCTACCCCTGGATCCCAGGGGGAGAGTGCTCAGCTTGGGGGAGCGGCTGCTTTTTGCCGGCGGGGATGGAGGAGGCCAGGGATGCTGCCCCCACCTTTGCTCGGTGCAGGTCAACCCGCTGCGGCTGCGCCGCTGGTTTTTGAAGGGGTGGCCCCTGCAAATGGCCAAGGCCCCTTGGGGCGTGCTGCTCCTGTGTCGCGAGGGGGAGGAGTTCTCTTCCCTCTGGCTGTATAGCGAGGGGGGGTATCCCTTGGCCCAGGTGGCCGTGCCCGTCGGATCCGAGGTGTTGCAGGTGGGGCAAAGGGGACTGGTCTGGCTGCAAGTGCCCAAGGCCGGGAAGCCGCAGCAATTTCAGCTTTGGCAGTTGGATCTCAACCAGTTGCCGGCGAATGGCCATGCCGCCGAGGGGGTTGCTTTGGGCTAGCGACGGGTTTTTTGCTTTTGAAATGGCCCTAGCTGAGCTTGGGCTGTTCGGCTAGCTGCTGGAGTGGGCTTGGCGAGCCAATTGCTTGAGAAAGGCCAGCGGATAACGGCTGTGAAGCTGCTGCTTGAGCCGCTCTTGCAGGAGCTCCTCTTGCCAGGGATCCCCCGATTGCAGCCACTCCAGGTAGCTCAGCCCCGCCACCCGCGTCAGATAGGCTCCGCTGGCCGCCTGCAGCGGGATCCCCATGAGCATCCAGGGACTGGCTTTGAGGGCAGAGCCCAGGGCCTGGGTGGCCAGCTCCAGTCCCCCAAGCTGCACGATCATTTGCGCCAGGCTGTGGGCCATTTGTTGAGCCTGCTGCAGGGTGATGCGGCGATCGAACACCTGATGCAGCTCCCCGATCATGCGCGCCTGGATGACCACCCCCGCCAGCATATCCAAAGCCGGAAGGGGGGTCACGGCCAGGGCAGCAGCGGTGGCCCACTGCATCCGCTCCACGATCTGGCGACCCTGGTGGTAGCGCTCTTCCCGCAGGGCCTGTTGGACGGCCTCGCTCAAGGTTTGGGTTTGCAACAGGGCGTTGGCCAGGCGCAGATGGGATCCCTTTTGCTGCAGCAGGCGGGCCATCTGCTGGACCAGGGCGCCTGTATCGGGGGGCTGCGGCTCCCAGGTTTCTTGTCTGGAGCCATCGGGGAAGCAGTAGCGAACCTTCAAGGGCTCCGGGTCGGCGGCAATGGCCACCACCTGCTCAGGGGGAATGACGCCGGTGGTGCGCTGGCGCAGGTGGGCCAAGATGATCTCCACCTCCTCCGGCAACATCTGATCCGTCTTGTTAAGGGCCAGGATGGTGGATTTCCCCAGCCGGGCCAGCTCGAGCAGCTCGGCATATTCTGAGGCCAGCAGATCCCCGGCCACCACCAAAATCAACAGATCCGCCTTCTGGGCCAGGGCGCGGGCCTCCGCCTCGCCGGCGCCGCCGATGGTCAGCAGGCCAGGGGTATCGGTGAGGGAGATGGGGCCACTCCAGCCCTCCAGTTGATAGGTGTGAATGGATCCCTGCTGGGTGGTGCCCAGGGTGGGAGCGGTTTCCCCCACAGGCTGCCCCAGCAGAGCGTTGATGAGAGAGGTTTTGCCGGCAGAAGCGGTGCCGAACACCACCAGGTGCAATTCTTCCTGGGCCAGCCGTCGATCGATCTCCCGCGCCTTGGCCTGCAAGGCGCGACGGCTAATGTCGTCCTGCAGCTTCTGGATAAGGCGATCGACATCCTGCAGATCTGCTTGCACCTGATCCCGCGTCAACTTAACCCGCCGCCGCGGCTTGGCCGCTGGGGTGGGATCCTGTTGCGGTCGGCGAACCTGTTGCCACCAATGGCGTGCCACCAGCCCTGCCGCCACTGTTCCGCCCAGGATGCCGGCCACCGCCAGATCCGCCAGCGGCACCGAATAGGGAGCCACAAAGCTGTAGATGCCCTCAACCCATTGCAGGTATTGGCTGAGAGCCGCCAAGCCCAGCCCCGTCAACAACCACAGCCAAGTGGAGCGCGACAACACCATGCCAACCCACAGCTTGCCCAAATGCCCAATCGGGAACAGATCCTGATCCCCAGGCAAACCCTGAAGATCTATCTAGTCTAGAGATCTGCAAAGGCGAGAGAAGCGTTCGCGAATTTAGGACGGCTGAACCCTCTCCGCTGGCAACCCCGGCGCAAGCGGGCTCCGCAGCCCCTTCTCTAGCATAGGGCTAGCTGTAGCTGGGCATACAGTTTTTGCAAGAAGCTTTGTTTAGGAACAGCTACCCACCGGCAAAACCAGAAGCTGAAGACAGAAAACGCCAATCGAGATCGCCCTCAGCCCAAGTGGCCAAAAAGGCCAGGGATCCCTGGCAAAACCGCCGGCGGCTCCAGCGGCGCTGGCAAAAACTCGCCCCCCCGGTAGTCCAATAGCTGCACCAACAACAAATAGCCCACCCCCAGGGCAATGGCCAAAGCTCCCGTCATAATGGCTACCCACTTGGGCCGTTCCACGCTGGGCCTCCCAATCACTGCCGGACGTGATCTTCTTTCTTAATAATGCCTGAAGCCTTAGCGAGGTGGGATCAAGACGGTGTCGATGACGTGGATGATGCCGTTGGCAGCTTGAATATCCGCGGTGATCACGTTGGCGTTGTTGATGCGAATCCGTCCGCCCTCAAGAAGGGTGACAGTGACAGGGGATCCCTGCAAAGTCGTCACCTGCTGGCCGGATCTGAGGGCGCTGGAGGGGGCCAAGCCGGGAACCACGTGGTAGGTGAGAATGCGCACCAGCTCTGCCCGGTTCTCAGGCCGCAGCAAGGCTTCCACCGTGCCAGGGGGCAAAGCGGCAAAGGCAGCATTGGTGGGAGCAAAGACCGTGAAGGGGCTTTCTTGCTGCAAAGCCCCCACCAAGCCCGCTGCCTGCAGGGCCGTCACCAAGGTACTGAAGTTAGGGTTAGCAGCGGCAACGGCGACGATATTGGGCAGCGGCGTAGGGCTGGGAGAGAGAGTCGGAGTGGGCGTCGGCAGGGCAATGGCTGTATCGTTGCTGGAACTGTCACAACCGACCAAGGCCAAGCAGGTGGCCGCCGTCAGTCCAAGGGTGAGGGCTTTGCGATTCATAACAAAAGTTAATAACTCAAAACATTCGTCTTAGGGTCAAAAGCCGTTCTCGCACGGGTGGCCCTAGAGCAGAGCAGGGGTCACTTTTGCGTAGAAGTGGCTACGGTAAAGTTCGGTATTCTGGGTGTGGTTGCTGGAGGGGAGAAAGGGGATGAACGGGATCGGGATCCCATCTTGGCGGCGGCAACTGCGTCGTTGGCTGCCCTGGGCTGCCCTGCTGCTGCTCCTGGTGGCCATTGGCTACTGGGTGGGCCCCCGACCTCGGCCTTATCCCCAAGAGCCAGAGCTGCCCACCCTGGCCCCTCTGCCGCAGCACCCCCGCATCCGGGTGGCGTTCAACCAAAGCCGCGAGAGCATGCCTCTAACCCCCAAAACCCTGAACTTTGCTGAATTTACTGAGCTTTAGGCGGTTTGGCAAAAGTCATTGAGAGGGATATAGTAGACCAAGTTTCCCCCTGATCCTTGAGTCCACCGCAACGGTTGCCGGGAAGTGAAGGGGGAAAGCGCTCGGGGGGTATTCCTCAGGGCTTTGCGGGATACCGCCTTCCTGCTCAGAGATAGGCAGGATGCGATCGCTTCTTTCCTGAACTATGTTCAGGAGAGTTCAGCGTGAATGTATCAGCACCTATCGGGATCCCTATCGCCAGGTCTATCGCTACGGCTACAACCTGGAGGAGCTGATCCTCTCCCAGATCCGCTCCGCCCAGCAGTCGCTGGATGTGGCGGTGCAAGAGTTGAACCTGCCCCTGATTGCCCAGGCCCTGGCCGAGCGGCGCCAGGCCGGGATCCCGGTGCGGGTGATTACCGAAAATACCTATGTGCGGGCCTGGCACCAGCTCACCCCTGACCAAGTGCGGGCGTTGGACGAGCGCAGCCGCCGCAAGTACGAGGAGTACCGCAACTTGGTGGATGTGAACCGGGATGGGCGCCTCTCCCCAGAAGAGATCGCCACGCGGGATGTCTATGCCCTGCTCGATGGGGGGCAGGTGCCCTGGCTGGACGACACCGCCGACGGCTCCAAGGGCAGCGGCCTGATGCACCACAAGTTTGTGATTATCGACGGGCAGCGGGTGCTGACCGGATCGGCCAATTTTACCCTCTCCGATATCCACGGGGATTTCGATGCCCCCGGCAGTGTGGGCAACGCCAACCACCTGCTGCTGCTGGATAGCCCCGAGCTGGCTCGCCTCTACACCGAGGAGTTCAACCTCATGTGGGGAGATGGGCCGGGAGGGTTGCCCGACAGCCGCTTCGGGGTGCAAAAGCTCAAGCGTCCCCTGGAGACGGTTTACCTTGGCGATGCCATCGTGGGGGTACATTTTTCTCCCAGCAGCCGCTCCCTGCCCTACGAGGCCACTTCCAACGGCATCATCGCGGCCACCCTGGCCCAAGCGCAGCAGCAGGTGGATCTGGCCCTGTTCGTCTTTACGGACTCAGGCATTGCCAACCAGCTCAGGCAACTGCGCCAGGAGCGCAACGTGCTGATCCGCGGCGTGTTCGATCCCGGCTTTGCCTTTCGCGACTACAGCCGCACCCTGGAGATGTGGGGGCTGCTGCTCCCGGACGAAAACTGCCGGGTGGACGCGGCCCGCCTGCCTTGGACAGTGCCCGCTTCATCCGTGGGCGTGCCCAACCTCGCCCCGGGAGACAAGCTGCACCACAAGTTCGCCATCGTCGATCCCGGCACTCCTCAGGCCACGGTGATCACCGGATCCCACAACTGGTCAATGGCGGCCAACCACATCAACGACGAAAACCTTTTGATCATCCGTAATGAGCGGGTGGTGGATCACTTTGTGCGCGAGTTCGAGCGGCTCATTGCCGAGGCCCGCTTTGGCCCCAGCCGCCGCCTGCAGCAACAGGCGGAAGAGAGAGCCCGCCTCTGCCCCAGCCCTGTCCCCGTCGCCCTCTCCTCATCTGAAGCAGAGCCGGAGCTGCTGGAAGTCGAGGTGATCTCCGCTCCTGACAGGGGATCCCCTTCCCAGCCGGCTACCCCGCAAGCTTCCCGCGTGAACTTAAACACCGCCACCGCAGCAGAGCTGCAGCAGTTGCCCGGCATTGGCCCGGCCCTGGCGCAGCGCATCATCGAGGCCCGTCCCTTTTCCTCCTTGGAAGATCTACAGCGGGTCAAGGGCATCGGGCCGGCCCGGATTGAGCAACTGCGGGATCGGGTCACCTGGTAGGGATCCGGTCTAGCTCTCTTGAGCCAGCTCCAGAAAGGCCCCCATGCGGCGAAACTTCTGGTAGCGCTCCTCCCGCAGCTCCCGCCCGCTCAGAGCAGATAGCTCCTTGAGATGCCGCAGGAGAGCTTCTTTCAGCGTCTGGGCAGCTTCCAGGGGGGCGCGGTGGGCGCCGCCAACCGGCTCCGGCAAGATCTCGTCAATGACCTCTAGCTGCAGCAGGTCTTGGGCGGTAATGCGCAGGGCTGCCGCTGCTTGCGGCGCTTTCTTGGCATCTTTCCAAAGGATGGCCGCACAGCCTTCCGGCGAGATCACCGAATAGACGGCGTGCTCAAACATCAAGATGCGATCCCCAATGCCAATGGCCAAAGCCCCCCCGGATCCCCCTTCGCCGATGACGGTGCAGATGATGGGGATCTCCAGCCGAAACAGGGTCTGCAGGTTGGTGGCGATCGCTTCCCCCTGGCCCTCGGCTTCTGCCTTAACCCCTGGGTAGGCCCCCGGCGTGTCGATAAAGGTCAATAGGGGCAGGCCGAAGCGGTGGGCATGTTCCATCAGCCGCAGGGCTTTGCGGTAGCCGGCGGGGTTGGGCATGCCGAAGTTGCGGTGGATGTTGTCTTTGGTGTCGCGGCCTTTTTGGTGGCCGAGGATCATCACCGGCTGATCCCCCAGTTTGGCCAGGCCGCCGACGATGGCCGGATCGTCTTGGCCGTGGCGATCCCCGTGCAGCTCAAACCAGTCGTCGCAGATGGTCTGGACGTAGTCCAAGGTGGTGGGGCGGCGGGGATGGCGGGCCACCTGCAGCCGTTCTACGGGGGTGAGCTGGCTGAAGATCTCGCGGCGCAGCTCTTCGGCTTTGGCCTCTAGTTGGCGAATCTGCTCAGAGGCGTCGATGTCGTTTTCTTCGGCCAAGGCGCGAATTTCCTGGATGCGCTGTTCGAGGGCGGCAACAGGCTGCTCAAACTCCAGCAGCAGGCGATCGGTGGGCTTGGTCATACCGGTCGGCATTCGCGTTGGGATCTGGCGGCTGCGACAGCTTGCCCCAGCTTCTGGGGTGGCAGCCCGCTTAGGGCTGGAAGTTGATCTTCTCACATCCAGATTCTTTAAGCTAGAGAAGGCCCTTTTCTGGCTCTGCTTAAACCCGTGTCTTCCTCCTCCCACTCCTCCTCTGCCCCCCTTCCCCCCTGGCTGCGCTGGGGGCTAGTGGGATCCGTCGTCCTGGGCATCGCAGGGGGCGCCTTTTGGCACTACGCTCAGCCGGAGCGGCAAATCCGAGCCCACACCGAGAGGTTGCTGCAAGCCGTAGAACGGCGAGATTGGGCCCAAGTAGAAACCTTAGTGGCCGACACTTATCGCGACGGCTGGGGCCTGGACAAAGAGCAGGCGCTGGCCTACAGCCGCGAGATCTTCGGCCAGTTCTTGCCCCTGCGCATCCGGCCGCAGGAGATGCAGGTGCAGCTCGGCTCTGGGGATCAAGGCCAAGCCACCCTCTGGTTTATTATCGAGGGATCCGGCGGCCCTCTGGCCAACCTGACGCGGGATCAGGTAAACGCCCTGGAGCAGCCTTTCCGGCTGACTTGGCAGCGGCGGAAGCGTTATCGCTGGGAGCTGACCCGCCTGGAGAACCCGGCCCTGGAGTTGCCCCTTCTCCCCGGTCAAGGACAAGCGGGCCAGCGGTGAAGGAAACTCAAGCTGCCCGAAATTTAGAACTTTCCTGCCTGCCAAAGCTGCTCCAAATGGGCTTGGCAGCGGCGCAGGAGCTGGCGACTTTCTTCAAAGCTGATCTGCTCCAACGCCTCGGGGTAGGAGCACCAGCGGTAGGCGGCCACCTCTTCTGGCTGCACCTGCAGCTCAGGGGGAGGAAACTGGGGTGGCAGCAGAGCCACGTAGTAGGTGACGGTCTTGGCCACCGCGTTTCCCTCGGGATCTATAAAAGTGTAGGCCTCTTGCAGCGTCAAAGGGCCAGGCTGGCCGGGCAGGGTCAGGAGCTGGTAGTCGGTTAGGCCGGTTTCTTCCCGCAACTCCCGCTGGGCTGCCGCCAAGTCGCTTTCCCCCTCATCTTTGTGGCCTTTGGGAAAGGCCCAGTGCCCCTTCTGATGCTGGATGAGCAGGTAGAGATGGGATCCCTGGGCGGGCGGGAGGGGCAGGATCGGGATTACGCCGTAGGCGGCATCGGTCAGCATGGGGAGCTAGTCTCCAAAGAGTTTGATGGCGGGCGGCCTGGGATCGAAAACCCCGTTGGGATCCACCCGCGGGCGCTCCACCCCTTGCAGGGGATAGAGAGGGCGACCCGTGTCGAATTGAAAGAGGTAGATAGGCAACTGGCTGCTCCCCAAAGGCAAGAAGGCTAGGGTATCGATCTGGGTAAGGGCGTTGCGGCTGGCCGGTCGGGTGAGGTTAAAGGCGGCGATGCGGTCTTCCAAGGGGGTCTTGGCCTCGCTGCGTCGGCCTAGGCCAATGCTAAATTGCTGGTTTCCCTGCTCATCCACCCCCAAAACCTGCACATCTCCTAGCTCCACTGGGGGCGTGCTCTCCGGCAGGCCGGCCACCACCGGCGGCGCATCCACCGGCGGCTGCGAGGGCAAAAAGCGCAGCTGCACCCCCTCCGGCAGGATGCGGTAGTCCTGGTAGTCGTGCCGGATGGAAAGGGATCCCCTGAACAGGCGGCGGGTCAGGCCCTCCAGCGTCCAAAACCCGTAGGCCAAATTGATGCGGGTGCTCTCCGGCAGCCAGTAGCTAACCCCTGCCTGGGGATCCGGCACTGCCGCAAACCCTATCAGGGCATAGGCCTGTCCCCACACCCCCGACAAAAACAAGAGCACCTGCCGCGGCAGCCCCGACTCCGGATCCAGCCACAGCTCCCGCACCTGGCCCTCTTGGAGAGGCTCTAAACGCAGATGCTGGACAGGGGATCCCGCCAGATCCGCCCGTTCTGAGGAGAAGACGCGGTAGCGGGTGGGATCAGCCTCTAAGTGAAAGTTCACCGAGGGCAGGAGCGCTTCGGGCCGGCTCACGTACACCGAATACAGCCTGAGTAAGTCCGATTGGTTCACCGCTTCCAGTTGCCGCGAATCCAACAGGCGAACGCGATCCCCTTCGGCTACCCAAGCCTGCCAACTGCCGTCGCGGCGGCGGAGCACGTCTAGGGTGGCTGTAAAGGTCTGGGATCCCTCAACCCGCACCTGCTGGCGGTACTGCAAGTTGGGCAAAGGGGGCAGTTGCTTCAAAGCAGCGTTGTAGCGCTCCAGCCAAAGCTGGGGATCCTGGTCAGAGCCTCTCGAGGAAATGAGCTCCGCTTGGGCCAAAGCCAAATCTGCTGAGGGTAAGCCAACTAGCCCCGCAAGCAAAAGCACAACCCCGCCCAGATAGCCATAGAGGGATCCCTGCCGTCGCCACCTTCTTACAGATTGTCCGGGGGGCATCAGCTCACCTTGGCCTACTTTGCTGAATGGGGAGGCTCTCTCCTGTCTCCATGCCTACTCAATGGCAATAGACTGGGGGCCTTGCGTGGAGGCAGGCGGATCCTCCACCCTCAAGCCCTGCGACTCTAGCCAACTGCGCAGCGGATCCTGCCTTACATCCAAACGCAGCAGGCCGCTGAGAAAGCCCCCGCAGAAGACAACAGGGTTGCTCAAAAAGGTCTTCCAGACCTCGTTGTTGGTGAACATAGTCGGCATCCCAAACCCTTCCCCATCCTAGCAGGGCCCTCAGGGGAGAGCCTCCTTCCTTGCTAGACGGCAATTAACTTCTGGCGATCTATGTTTTGCAGGATACTGAAGATGTTATCGCCAAGGCGCTGGAACTCCTTGCCGCTCTTGTCAGCAAAATGGAGCACCCAGGGCAGCCTACAGGCTTGGAAGCCACTGGCAGGATGAAGTTGAGAGAGGTGATAGGTTTGTAAAGCCAGAACTTCCAAGGGAGTCTTGCCGTGCTCGTGGATCGCTCGCAGAGGTCTTGCACTGCCGAGGGAGTTCCCACCTTTTCTAATGGGCTGGCTTGTTATTAGAGTAAACGACTTTCGCGAGTAGTCGAAAACAACAGTGCCTATTTTGGCATCTTTGTACTTACCTTTTCCTTCTTCTATCCCCATTCTTCCTGTACCGCTTTTGCGTATGCCAACAATATCCACAGCAATCTTTTCTTTTTCTAGCTCCTCAATTGTTCTACTAAATTCGCCTCCTTGAACTAAACCATCCCTCATCAAGAGAACCTTGCTTGGATATCGACTAAGCTTGTCATAAAACCTATTGACAAGTTTGGACACAGTTTGATAAATTGCGTCCCCGGAGAAGGTTTCTCCTCTCTGCACAGCAGGTAGCTCCCAACCTAAGCTCTGCCCATCAGCCAGAACAGCGAAAGCAGAGGCTCCGTAGTATAGCCGCCGATTGGTTCCCACATCGAAGCCGATGATCAGCTCAGGGCGTTCAGGATGGTCGAGGGGTTCCAGGAGTACAGGCTGCCATGCTGCCTTGCACAGAAGCCCGAGGACGACGTTTAGAGCCTTGTAGGGATCAGCCACAGGGATCATAAACTGAGTTGCTATCCCCGCTTCGAGAGCCTCCACACGGATCTTTTGCTTGTCCTTATTGGGTGACCACGGCATAACGACCAAAACGGTTTTGATCCCTTGCTCAGCCCAGGTTTGCCAGAACCTTTTTCGGGCGAGATCGCCCTTAGGCAAGTCTTGCTGAGTGGCATAGAAGCCTACTTCAATTTCCGCGCCGCTTTTTTGGGCTACCTCAAGCAAGCAGTTGAGCACTTCGCTAGGGTACTCTCGCTTGTCGTCATAGAGGTTTAGACATGCAAACTTGGTCTCGCCTACCTTCGCACATCCCCGGTATCTAACCCGAGCAGGATTTTCAACTGGTCTGCGACCCGATCCCAATAGCTTTGGCTTGGGCAGGATGTAGCCTTGGGTCTTTAGCGGCTTAATTTCCTCAGGGGAAAGTTTGTAGACTTCCTTTATAATGGTCCTCGCAGTCTCTTCGGACTCTTCGAATCGTTCTTTCAAACTTTTTCTGATGCACTCGATAACAGCGGCGCTAACTTTTCCGCCAGGGCTTCTGTTGTCTTCTAGACTGGCTAGCATCTCCAAGGTTAAAGCAGGCGATAACCTTCGGGAGAGATGGGGATAACGTCTTTCCTTTGATGCTACTTCGACTACCCAAGAGCTCTCAACTTCTTCTACAAGTGCATTGTACTTCTGCAAATGATACTCCGCCAGACTGATGTTCTGCTCTGGTAACCGAATCTCCCGTGGGGATTGGTTAGAAAGAATACCCAGATATTTCCAAGTCAAACGTTTGCCGTTCGCATCAAAGTATGTATTTCGCACAATCTCGATTGGAACGTCCGGATAGCTTTCCAACCATTCATGCAAAGTCCACGGCGTGTAGAAGCGGTAATGAATATCGACTTCTAAGTAAAGCTTTCCGTCTGGTTCGACGGCAACATCTATCATTTTCCCTCTGTGGATTTCCCAGCCTTCTCCGGAAAGTTCTACCCCTTTCTGAGCAGTCACCCACCAGAGCAGGCCGCCTCCTATCCATTCGACTTCAGTTTTCTTGTACTGAGATTTAAGGCGCAACCCTATCCTCTTGCGCTCAAAGCTTTCGAGGGCGCTTCTTTCTTGAGCATTGGCACAGGTTAGAACCCTAAGCCCACGCTCTTCCAACTCCCACTCTGGTGTTTTGAGCTGGCTGGGCGAAACTCTTTCCTGCGTGATAATGCGACTTCCCAAACGAGCAGCTATTACATCTAGCCGATTGCAAATCCTAGCGATAGCTCTCTGCTCTTCTCCTAGCTCCGGGGGTGGGTTTGGCCTACAGTCGTACTCATAAAAGGTGAGGTCTTCCTGAGCTAGCTCCTTAACAAGAAAGCGATTGAGGATAACTGGAACTTCTTGCTGAAGCAGTCTCATTGGCAAACTCTGAGTTCAAGCTTCTCTCTAGAATAAGCCCTAATTTTCCCGATCGCGCCTTGGGGATCCCCCTAGGTTAGAGCTGAAACAACTCGGGCGGAGCCAGGTCGTGGCTAAGCGCCTCAGCCTCAAAGTGGCCGCTCATGCCCACCACCTGCCACTCAGCACTGCGATTCCCCTGACGGAAGCGCAGCCGTCGAGCCCGCAACGGCACCACGGCTACAACTTCTACTGGAAATTGTTGGTATTCGCCCAAGTACTCCCGGTAGTCCGGCGGCAGGTCGGCACTGCTTTCGATTTGAATCCAAAACACTCGTCCCGCCTGGTTGCCGTAGGCCCGGATCTGCTCTTGGCCTTGGTAGTGCTCCACGCCGCGCAGCCGCTGCCGCCCCACTTGCATAGACTTAGCCCACTCCGGCAAGGGATCCCCCAAGCTAATCGGCCAGGCTGGTGCACCCAACCCCAGCCAACACAACAGCAGCAGAACCCAGACCCAGGGCCAGCGGCGTGTCCTTCGATGGGCAGGGATCCCTTGGGCAACCATCACTTTCCTCCGCAGTTAACTCGAGGCTTCAGAAGAGGGGATCGGCCTCAGCGCAGGCGAAAGCCGATCCGCCCCCTTTCAATATCAAAGGCAACATCGGCGTTGAAAAACAGGGGCATGCCCAACAGTTGCACGCTCTGGTTGCCGTTGACAAAGATCCGATCCCGGCTGGGCGTTACCGGAAAGCCAACCCGGATGCGGTAGTCAAAGGCTCCTCCCAGCACAGCTCGCCACTCCGAGCCTGGGGGTAGGGTAGCGGTGGGAAAGGGAGCTGCTCCCAACAGGCGAACGTTGAGGAAGATGTCGGAAGCGCCGCTGTCAAATACGGTGGGGCTGAGGACATTTTGGATAGAAGTATTGCCGATGCTGTAGGCCACTTGCAGAGCTTCATCCCGCCAGATGGGCGTGCCATCGGGAAAGCTACCCACCTGGGGCAGTTGCCGGAAACTGAAGCCGGCGGTGTTGGCCTCGGTCAGGCCGACGGTGAAAAGGCCTTGAACAGAGTCGAACCCCCCTGTCTGAACAATGTACCCAGAGCGGAAATTGCCCGGCAGGCGGGTGAGGGGACTAAACAAGTTGCGATCGGGGCTGCGCTCGTCCAAAGAGGTGCCGAGGATCCCGGCAAAGGGGCGCCCTGGCCCAAACAGGTTGTCGGAGCAGGTAGCCACCAGGGGCTCCACACAGGTGATTTGGTCGATCAACTGAATCGTGACCGGCTCCCGGCTCTGGATCCCGCCCAAGCTGAAGGGAGCGCGAGCCAGCACTCCGAGAAATTGCGTGCCATCGGCGAAGGTTACCGTGGAAGGGATCCCTGTCCGCTCCAGGCCAAAGCGCCCCGCCGCCGAGGACAGAATGCGCAGACCTGCCGAGCCGCTATCTAGCAAAACTTCAACCTCGCTCCCGGCCACCCCCACCCTCAAACCCAGCAACCTAAAGCGGCTGTTGCCCAGAGTGCGCACCGGCATGGGGAGCGACTGGCTGCCCGGCTCGGGCGGAGGGGGGATCAGTCCGGGAGGGGAGGTCACAGAGCCCTCGGGGCTAGAGCAGGCGATCCCCAGCAGCACCACCAGCGCCAGCACCAGCCCCCTCAGCCGCCGCCAGATCTCCCGCCCTTGAGCTTTCTCCAGGGGCCGCAACTGTATCCGCATCCAGCCCACCTATTCAAATCAAATCAAATGCGCAGCAGCGCTCACTCCCAGCCCAGCTCAACGGGCCTGGTTTTCTGGCATCAGACAGCCCAGGGCATCACACCCGGCCGGCCCCACCGCTTCCGTACCACTCGGGCGAGCCGCGGCGGCAGCCCGGTCGTAGCGCGCCAGCGCCTCGTAGAAGTTATCGACCTTTCGCCTTTGCTTGACCTCGGCCATCAGCCGTTCATAGGTGGCTTTGTCAATTTTCTCAAAGGGCAAGCGGGGGAAGGGGGCGTCGAAGCGCGCCAACAGCGCTGCGCTAATGTACCCCTCGTCGTCGCGGATGGCCTCGTAAATGCGGGATCCCAGCGCCTCGATCTCGTCCTCCCGCAGCTCGAGGGTGGCCGAGGTGTTGTGGGTGGTGTAGTACTTTTGCACCTGCATGTAGAAGTCGAACTGGGCCAGGGCAGAAAAGCGCTCAATCTCAATCTCCTCAGCGCCGGGCAAGTTGGCCCACTCCACCTCCACCGGCAGCTCCACCAGCCACTCGGTGCAGCGGGGATCAAAGGGGTCGTTGAGCAGGTTGCCGTTTTCATCCTTATCAGACTGGGCGGGCACCACCGAGTAGCCGTAGTCCAGGCAGGCCAGGGCCACGGGGTCGTTTTTGGCAAAGGTGATGCGGCGAATGTATCGCTGAGCCTTGGGCGGGTGCCAGCCGGGGGAGGCGTTGGTGAGCAGGGACTTGGTGCCGGCGGGCTGAACGGTGGTGCAGCGGTTGGGACGGCGCAACCCGTGGCGGTCGCAGTAGTCCCAGACCACGCGGTGGACGACCTCCTTCCAAAAGCTGAGGTATTCCCGCTCCTGCTGCTTAAACTCCCGCCCCAGGGGCGTATCGGGCCTTCCTGCTTGCCACCAGCGCAGCCAGTCCACCCCAAAGGCTTTGACGCAAAAGTCAAATAGACCAGTAAACGAGACGCCCACGATGGGATCCCATTCCCTTGAGCGCTGGAAGCGGGGCTCAACAAAGCGGTGGTGCAATAGCGCCGCAGCCGACAGGGCCCCTGCCGTAAAGGCCTCCTCTTGCTCCTGGCGGTTGTGGGGATCCAGCCGGTTGAGGTGGATCTCGGCCAGATTGCAGTGGAAGTCGCATCCGATGATCTCACCGCAGTTGTGGACAACCAACCCATTGGCATCAAAGCAGCTTGGGCCGGGCACGGTGCAGTCATAGACCGGTTCCACGCCGTCAGGCTCCAGGGCTGCAACTGTAACCGTAAACCGCTCCCGGTTGAGCCGGCGCTGGTAGCTGCCGAGCAGTTCACCTAGCTTCTGAGCTTTGCGCGGTTCTCGAAAGCCCACCACTGCCTGAAACTGGTGCAGGTTGTCCCCGCTAATGACCAGCTCGTGCTGCACCTGGCAGGCGTAGGGGGCTGGCTGGCGCTTGCTATCAGGCAGCAGACGATACCCAGCGGGACGGCGATTCTCGTAGATGACCGAGACAATCCCTAGACGCGCCAGCATGCGCTGCACAGCTTTGAGGGTGTCCAGGTTGCTTTGGGAAAGCCGCACACTAACTCCCTTCTCTTGACCGCCCTGCACACTGCCGTCTGCGTCAAACAGGCCGCACAAAAAGCCGCGGTGGAAATCAAAGCTTGTGGCTTCCAGTGCCGCAGTCATTTGCTTCTGTCCTGGAGCCATGCCGAACTTAGCTGCCAGTTTCGCCAAGCCGGTGGAATGGATAACCCGGCACTTCAGCTTGGGGTGATAATAGGTCTCTGGCCGGCGAGGTTCGTACCCTACCGCAGCCTGCAACAACTGAGCCGCATGGAGGCTCATCTCCTGCTGCGTATCCTGCCAATAGCGCAGTACAGCCGTGTCATTCCACTGGGTTGTGGCAAGGCTGCCGTCGCCCAGCAAATTCCCCAAGAGCCAGCCTTCCTCCCAGGTCCCCTCACCATCCCAGGGGGTTAGGTCGCGATGGTTGTGCAGCAGAATGCGGTTGCCCGGGCGGAGCTCTTCTGCCGGCACCCATTCCGTGTATTGCGCCTTTGGAGTCTGGGCAATGACTTTGAGAACACGATGGTTGCCCGTCAGCCGAAGAGAAAATCCCTCCTGGGTCACCAGCTTGAGCACGGGCTTGATGCCGGAGTAGAAAAACCCCTCTGGGGTCGTGCTGAATAGCTCGCCGTTGACGTAGGTGCTGTGCTGCTTGCCAATAAGGTCTTTCACCTGGCGCGGGCCGTCGCCCGTGTGGATCCAAGTGTCTGCGGTAACGCAGGGGTTCAGCCCATACCGTTGCACCCTATGCCACGTTGGCGGTTGGACAGACGGAGAGCTACTAGCTGCCTGCCGCTCCTCTATCCAGCGCCTAGCTCCCTCGGGTCCCTCCGAGGCATAGACGTTGAGGAACTCCCGCTTCAGCTCGGGGGTGTTGATTAGGTCGGCGTTGGCCCGCGCTACAGCTTCCCCAGCCCACTGGATAGCCCCCTCGCCGGAGTAAAACTGCTTGCGCACGGCAGCAATGCACTCTTCCCGCGTTGGCTTGCGGTGAAATACCCGGGTGTGGTTGGCCATGCGCAGGGCATCTCGCTCAGGGTCAATTCTCCAGTTGCCCTGCTCGTCCTGCTGCCAGAGATTGTCTTTGGCGCTAGATCCCAGCTCGTCGTCGGCGGCAAACTGGCGCATACCTGCACTACGGCGGATATTCCCCGCCACCACCGTTGCGGCCGCCTCATCAATGAGCAGGCAGCACTCCACCGAGTTCAGTTGCCTGCCCACGGCTTTGTTGAGGATGGCGGCACAGCGCTGGTACAAGCCGGGCAGCTTGATGGGGTTGGCCACGCCCCCAAACCCTTTTAGCCGCTCCCCAGCGGGGCGCACATGGCTGAGATCCACCGTCACCTCCACCTGACCCCCAAAACTGGGATCCGCCGCCAGCTCCAGCAGCGCCTGGTAGGACTCCACCCAGCCCCGCCGGCTATCCCCCACCTGGATGTGCACCCGGGATCCCTGCCGCTGGATGGGGGTGTGCTCCTGCCGAGAATGCCGCGGCGTGGCGCCGATGGATCCCACCACCTGCACCTGCAGGCGGTTGAGGATGGGGGGCAAGCGGTTGATGAACTGGGGCTCCAGCACCGCCCCCGTGCCGCAGCCCATCATGGCCAAATCCATCATCAGGCCAAAAGAGCGCCAGTCCACCACGGTGAGGCTGGTGCAGTTGTAGGCACCGGAGTAGTTTTCCGGCTTCTGGATCCAGTCGGTGCCCATCACCCACAGGGCCCGACCGGAGATCAAGGCCTTCAACTGCCGCTGCAGACGTTCCACCAGCTCCCGCTCTTGGGGAGTAAGGCGCCCTAGGCGGGCAATATCGGCCAGGGTGCGATCGCAGACGTCGCTCCAGGTCTCGCGGCTGCTATCTGGGCGACGCCGACTGTAGGTACGGTAGAACACGGGGGCAGCCGCCGGGGCCGTGGCTGGAAATTCGCCCAGGGAGCCCATACCAAGTCCCTGGATTGCCGGAGAATGTGCTTCCTTGCTCTGAACCATAGTTACACCCCTTCTGCAAAGCTGCCTTTAGGAAAGCTGATACATTTACGCTGAACACTGCTGAGCATTACTGCTCAGCGGTGAAGCGATAGCATTCTGTCCGTTTCCGTTGTCACTACGCGATGCTGACG
>NZ_JBSSEF010000006.1:0-120449 GCF_054061455.1 Thermostichus sp. OS-CIW-20 | reverse complement strand
GGGTGTGGTCGAGATGTGCCCAAAAAGCTGCATGAGCGGTGGCACGATTGTCCGCACTGTGGGTTGAGGATTGGCAGGGATCACAGCTCGGCGAGGGTCATCAAATCCAGAGCGGTGGGGCGTCCCGTTCTTCAAGCTCAGGAAATGTCCTGCTATCGGGCAGGAGTCACTGGGAAGCCCGCACTCTATGCGTCAGCATGAGTGTGGGAGTACGTCACCAAGGTAGGGAGCTATGGTAGTTGCAGCCTCTGCAGAAGACTTTGCCCTCTCCACTCAGCTTGGCTGGCCGGAGGCGGCCTATCTGCACATTCCCTTCTGCCGGCAGCGCTGCCACTACTGCGATTTTGCCACCGGCCTGGGCACGCGCGAACTGATCGAAACCTATGTGCAGAGGCTCTGCCAAGAGATCGGCGGCGCCTACCGCTACCGCCATTTGGCCGGGGATCCCCAGCCCTTGACCAGCATTTTTTTCGGCGGCGGCACCCCTTCCCTGCTGACGGTGAAGCAGTTGAGTCGGATTTTGAGCCAACTAAGGGAGAGGATCCCGTTTCATCCCGACTGCGAGATCTCGCTCGAGGCCAACCCCGGCACCCTGACACGGGAGCAGTTGGCAGGCTACCGGGATCTAGGGGTTAACCGCATTAGCCTAGGGGTACAGGCCTTTCAAGCGGAGCTGCTGGCCGCCTGCGGTCGCCTCCATGGGGTGGAAGAAATTTACGAGGCTGTGGCCGACTTGCAGGCGGTGGGCTTTGAGAATTTCAACCTGGATTTGATCTTCGGGCTGCCCTATCAAACTTTAGAACATTGGCAGGAGTCACTGCAGGCTGTTCTTGAAATCAACCCCACCCATGTCTCCGTTTACGATCTCACTCTCGAGCCGGGAACCGGCTTTGGGCGTCTCTACCGGCCGGGGGAGGCGCCTCTGCCCAGCGAGGAGACCACGGTTGCCATGTACCTGACGGCGCGGGAGTTGCTCACCCAAGCCGGCTACATCCACTACGAGATCTCCAATTTTGCCCGCCCTGGGTATGCCTGTCGCCACAACCGGGTGTACTGGGAAAACCGCCCCTACTTTGGCTTTGGCATGGGATCGGTCGGCTACGAAGGGGGGCGGCGCATTCAACAGCCGAAAACTCTCCACGCATACTTTGAACAGGTCAAAGCGCAGGTTCACCCCCTGCCGCCGCCGGCTTCTGCAGAAGAAATCTGGATGGATACGGTGATGTTGGGGTTGCGCCTCCAGGAAGGGCTGGAGTTGGCAACTCTACAGGAGCGCTTTGGCAGCAGGAAGGTGGAGCAGGCCTTGCAGAGGCTGGATCCCTACTTTGAAAAAGGTTGGGCCAGTTGCGAAGGGGGACGGCTACGGCTAGTCCCGCCCGAGGGCTGGCTGTTTTCCAACGAGATTATTGAGGAGCTGTTGTTTTAAGTTGCAGTTGACTTGAAACGGGCTTCTTGAAATGAGCCTGAGGCAACCCCAAGCGGTGGGTGAAGCTCAGAGCTGCTGGGTCCTGAAAAGCAGCAGCCCAATCGAAAGGGGTGCTCACTAGCCGGGGGGATGGTGTTGTAAAACCTGCTTCAGGTACCGCCCTGTATGGGATCCCGGGTGTTCGGCTACTTCTTCCGGGGTGCCGACGGCAACAATTTGGCCGCCCTGGTCGCCCCCTTCCGGCCCTAAGTCGATGATCCAGTCGGCACAGCGGAGAATGTCCAGGTTGTGCTCGATCACCAGCACGGTGTTGCCCGCATCCACCAGCCGCTGCAGGACGTTCAAAAGTTTGTGAACATCGTAAAACGACAGGCCGGTGGAGGGTTCATCCAGTAGATAAAGGGTTTTGCCGGTGGAGCGGCGGGCCAGTTCTGCGGCCAGCTTCACCCGCTGGGCTTCCCCACCCGAGAGGGTTGGAGCCGGCTGACCCAGCTTGATGTAGTCGAGGCCCACATCGGCCAGGGTCTGCAGGACCTTGGCCGCAGGGGGCAGGGCAGCGAAAAACTCCAGCGCCTCTCCCACCGTCATATCCAGGACTTCGGCGATGTTTTTGCCCTTGTACTTGACCTGGAGGGTCTCGCGGCTGTAGCGCTTGCCGCCACAGACTTCGCAGGTAACATACACATCGGGCAGGAAATTCATCTCAATCACGTTCACCCCTTGCCCTTTGCAGGCTTCGCAGCGCCCGCCCTTGACGTTGAAGGAGAAGTGGCCAGCTTGATAGCCTCTGGCTTTGGCGTCCCGAGTCTGGGCAAAGGCTTGGCGGATGGGATCAAACAGACCCGTGTAGGTGGCAGGGTTGGAGCGAGGAGTGCGGCCAATGGGGGATTGGTCGATGACAATAACCTTGTCGATGTGTTCAATGCCGTGTAACTCCCCCATTTCCGCCGGCTTGGGCACCTTCTGGCCAAGGTAGTGCTGCAGGGCAGGGTAGAGCAACTCGTTGACCAAGGTGGACTTGCCGGAGCCGGAGACCCCCGTAACACAGACTAGTTTGCCGAGCGGGATCTCCACATCGATGTGCTTGAGGTTGTTTTTGTGGGCATTGGTGAGCTTGAGGGCAACCCCTTTCCCCGGTCGGCGCTGGGCAGGGGTAGGGATCCGCCTCTGCCCCGAAAGGTAAGCTCCGGTCATGGAGCGATCGCAGGCCAGGATGTCGGCTAGAGACCCTTGGGCCACCACTTTTCCCCCGTGAATGCCAGCTCCAGGGCCGATGTCCACGATGTGGTCGGCGGCGCGGATGGTGTCTTCGTCGTGCTCCACCACGATTAGGGTGTTGCCCAGATCCCGTAGGCGGAACAGGGTTTGCAAGAGGCGGTGGTTATCCCGTTGGTGCAAGCCAATGGAGGGTTCGTCTAGCACGTAGAGCACGCCCGTCAGGCCAGAGCCAATCTGGCTAGCCAGCCGGATCCGCTGCGCTTCACCCCCCGAAAGGGTCATGGCCGGGCGGGCCAAGGTGAGGTAGTCAAGGCCCACATCGATCAAAAACTGCAGCCGGGTTTTGATCTCCCGCAGCACCAGCTCGGCAATCTGCGCCTGGCGAGGGGTAAGCTTCAAATGCTCTAGGCGGTGTAGGCACTCCCGGACAGAGACCTCGGTGAGATCGGTGATACGGTAGCCGCCGACGCGCACTGCCAGGGCCTCAGGGCGAAGGCGAGCCCCCCCACAGGCCGCACAGGGGCGGTAGGTGAGGTAGGTTTCCAGCTTTTGCCGGTAGGTCTCGGAGGTGGTTTCTTGGTAGTGCCGCTGCAACTGCGGGATCACCCCTTCGTAGCGACGGTAGTAGCCCCGGCCCCGGTAGGGGGATTCTGCCTCAACGTAGATCTCCTGGTCGGTGCCGTAGAGGAGGATTTGCTGCTGCTCGGGCGTGAGGTCGCACCAGCGGCTGCTGAGCTCAAAGCCAAAGGCCTTGGCGGCCCCCGCCAGCAGGGCCAGGTAGTAGGGGTTCTCCCGCTCCGCCCAGGGGGCGATGGCCGCGTACAAAGGGAGCTTGGGATCCGGCACGATCCGGTCGGGGTCGAAGATGGGCTCAAAGCCCAGCCCGTGACAGACAGGACAGGCGCCGATGGGGGAGTTGAAGGAAAATAGCCGCGGCGACAGCTCGCCCAGCACCGAGCCATGTTCGGGGCAGGCAAATTGTTCCGAAAAGATCAGCTCCGTCGGCTTGCCGTTGAGGTACTGCCCCGCCACCTCGGCCACTTTTTGCAGCAGGTGTTCCCGCTCTTCCTCTCGCGGCAAGAGCTCCACCACCGCCAGTCCCCCCGACTGGCGCAGACAGGTGGTCAGGGAATCGGCCAGCCGCTCGGCGATCTCGGGGCCCTTGACCAGCCGATCCACCACCACCTCAATGGTGTGGGCCTTGTTTTTGGCCAACTCGATCTCTTCGCTCAGATCCCGCACTTGGCCGTCGATGCGCACCCGCACAAACCCCTGCTGGCGCAAGCTCTGCAAGAGGGCTGCATGGGTGCCCTTTTTTTCCCTCACCACAGGCGCCAGCAACTGAAAGCGCGTCCGCTCCGGCAGGGCCAGGATCTGGTCCACCATTTGATCCACCGTCTGGGGGGCAATCACCCGGTCACAATGGGGGCAGTGGGGGATCCCGGCCCGCCCGTAGAGCAGCCGCAGGTAGTCGTAGATTTCGGTAACGGTGCCCACCGTGGAGCGGGGGTTGTGGCTGGTGGACTTTTGGTCGATGGCAATGGCCGGGCTCAAGCCCTCGATGCGGTCTACATCCGGTTTGTCCAGTTGCCCCAGAAATTGCCGCGCGTAGGCGCTGAGGGACTCCACATAGCGCCGCTGCCCCTCGGCAAAGATGGTGTCGAAGGCCAGAGAAGATTTGCCGGATCCAGAGACGCCCGTAAACACCACCAGGCGATTGCGCGGGATCCGCAGCTCGAGGTTTTTGAGGTTGTGCTGCCGCGCCCCCACCACATGGATTTCGTTTTGGCCGGACATCTCATCCCCTTTGTGCGCAGCGTGCGTGGATCTGCCGCCAAAGTCGGCGAGTCAAAAAACATTAAAGAACATTAACGATTCTAGTGCCGCGACAGAAGTCTGTCCTCTCCAGGGCGAGCGGGGGTGCCAGCAGGCCGCGTCGGTTTTGGGCAGGGAGCTGGCTTGGCTATCTTGGAAGGGCAACGCAAGGGCTCCTCGAAAAGCCAATGGCCTGGCCGCTCCTTTCTCTCCAAAAGGTCTTCATCTACCTGCTGGTGGGGATCGCCTTCACGGCCCTTTGTCTGGGGGATCAGGCCCTGTCGCCGGCGGTTATCGCCCTCTGCTTGGCGGCGGGGACTGCCAGTTGGTTTTGGGAGCCGCCCCGGATTAGTTTTGCCCGCTATGCTTCCCTGTGGATGCCCCTGACGGTGAGCGTGTTGGTCAGCTTGGCGGCCCTGGTGCTGGCGGGCGTGCTGCCGCTTTCGGATGGGGCCATAGGCCTGGTGCTTTACCTAACAGGGGCCAAGTTGTTCCAGCGGGAACGGGCAGCAGACCACATCCAGTTGGCGGTGCTGTCTCTGCTGCTGATGGCCATCGCCACCCTCTTCAACGAAGACATCAGCTTTGGGTTTTTATTCCTGCTGTATGTGGGGGTGGGGCTGGTTAACCTCACCCTCTATCACCTGCGCCTGCAGGCGGAGCAGCACCCGCAGGCGGCCAGCCAAGTCCGCGGGATCGACCTCAGCTTTTTGGGGTTTCTGGGATCCCTGGCCTTGCTGGCAACAATTCTCTCGGTGGTTTTGTTTTTCCTCTTCCCGCGGCTCAGCTTGGGGATCTTGGTCCGGCAGGCCCGCTCGCCGGTGATGACCACCGGCTTTGCCGAAGAAGTCAGCCTGGGGGAGTTCGGCACCCTTAAAACCGACAACACCGTTGCCCTGCGGGTGGAGTTCCCGGCAGGGGTGCCCCCCCAGTTGGAGTCCCTCTACTGGCGGGGGATCAGCTTTGATCGCTACGACGGGCGGGCTTGGTCGCGGACGCTGAACCGCGCGATCCCGATTTTCCCCACTGCAGCAGGGGTCTTTGATCTCTCGGCTTCCCCCTTGATCCCCACCGCGAGCGACCTCCAGTTCTTCCCCCTGGAGCAGCGGATTTACCTAGAGCCGCTGGCCACCACCACCGTCTTTGGGGTGGCGCCGCTGCTAGAGGTGGAGTGGCTAGATCGAGGTGGGGCGATGACTCCACAGCAGAGGTGGCAATGGCAAAACCGCCGCCTGCTCCTGCGCGAGACTGGAGATGTCAGCCATTCTCTGCCCCCCCGGATGCCCTATCTCTACCGTGCCGTGAGCCGGATCCCACGGGATCTGGAACCCCGCCTGCGCCAGCTTGGCCGGGAGGAGCTGCTGAGCGCTCTTGACCCAGTCCAGCAACAAGCCTATCTGCAGTTGCCAGAAGACCTGGATCCGCGCATTCCCGCCTTGGCAGAGGAGATCACGGCTGGGATCCCCGATGTCTTTGGCAAGGTAACGGCTCTGCGGAACTACCTGCTAGAGAACTACGCCTACACCACCAAATTGCCGGATCCCGGTGCCGAGCCGCCTTTGGAGGCTTTTTTGTTTACCCATCGCCGCGGCCACTGCGAATACTTTGCCACCGCTCTGACGATACTGGCCCGCAGCCTTGGCATACCGGCCCGCGTGGTCAATGGCTTCTTGGGCGGTCGCTGGGTGGCGCAGGAGAAGTACTTGGCGGTGCGCAACGCCGATGCCCATTCTTGGACGGAGATCCCCTTTGGCCCCTACGGCTGGGTCATCTTTGACGCTACGCCGGCAGAGGCCAATGTTAGCCAGCGGCAAAGCGGGTGGGATCCCATCCTAGACTTCTACGACAGCCTGCGCTTTCGCTGGTTTAAGTATGTGATTCAATACGACCTATCCACCCAGCGGCAGATCTGGCGGCAAATCCAAGAGCTGGCCAGCCGCGTGACTGCTCCCCAAAAGCAAGAGGAGGTCGTCGCCGTCTTCCGCCGCAGCCTGGTGGGCTGGGGGCAAACGCTGCAGCAAAACGGCCTGCCGCTGGTGGGGGTGATTTTAATCACCAGTTCCATGGCCTACTGGGGTCGCCGCCGCCGCTATCAGGCCCTGCGCTGGCAGGATGGGGGGTGGATTCTGTTGGCCACTGCCGCCAATGGGGTGGTGATGGGATCCCTGTGGCAGCCTCCGCCCCCCTGGCCCACCTGGATGGTTGGCCTCTTGCTGCCGAGTCTGGCCTTTGCCGGGATGCGCTGGATCCCGGCGGCTCTACCCAAGTCCCAGCGGCGCCGCCAGCTTATCTCAAGGCTTTATCTGCAACTGCGGGACCTGGCGACGGCAGTGGGGATCCCCGCCCACCTAGGGCCAGAAGCTTGCCTGGAACACTTGCGCCAGGCCGACTTGCCTCAGGTTGAACTGGCCATCCGGTTCCTGCAGCGCTACCTGGAAGTACGCTTTGGCGGGATCCCGCTGGAAGCCGGGGAACTGCAGCGTTGGCAACACCACCTCAGACAGCTCAGGCAGGCCTGGCAGGCCAAGAGTTCGACGCCTGCTCCCGAAAGAACAGCTTGACTGGAAGACGGCTATAAAGCTCTACGAGAAGCCTTGACGTTATGAGGCAGTTAAGAGATAGTTAACTCTAGGTATAGACCTCGCAACCTGCCTCAGCCAAGTAGTAGACCTGAGAGGCGGATTGTCCCTGCAGGTAAGTTCTGCAGGAGCATTTGTGCGCGCTCTTGCTAACCGTTCAAGGCTGTGTTACTTTCCTTGATGTTCAGCTTTGAACGAGCAGGAGCGTGCTAGCTATGCGTAGCTATTCTCTGAGGGCAGCGTTGGCTGCAACTTTGTGTCTGCTGTCCTCGTCAGTTTTTTCCTCTAGTGTGGCTCAAGCGGCGCCTAAGCCAACCGGCAACGGTGCAATCTTCTTTCACCCAGATGGAACCTCAGCTTCCCACTGGGACATCACACGCATTCTCTACTACGGCCCCGATGGCTTTCTGAACTGGGATCGTCTTCCCGTGATTACCACCTATCGCGGGCACCTTCTTGACCAGCTTGGGGGAACTTCCAACGCCGGAGCGGTGACCCATGCCACAGGAACTCGTGTCCACGCCAAGAGCTTTGGGTTGGATCCGGACGGCAAAGAGTACCCCTCTGCCAACGGCACCCTGAACACGATCATGGAAGAGGCTGTGGCGGCAGGCTTGGGTACGGCTCTGGTGCAAACGGGATCCATCATTGAGCCGGGGACGGCTGCCTTCGTTGCCGAAGTTGCCAAGCGCAGCGACTATGAGGAGATTGCCCTGCAGGTGGTGGAGTCAGGGGTAGACATCATCCTCGGCGCTGGCGAGGAATGGCTGCTGCCGGAAGGTGTCCAGGGCCGCTTTGGCAAAGGGAAGCGCAAGGATGGCCGCAACCTCATTGAGGAAGCCAAGAAAAAAGGGTATGCCGTTGTCTACACCCGCGACGAGCTGCTCAAGCTGCCGGCAGATGTCTCCAAGGTTTTGGGGGTGTTCAACGTCGAGGACACCTTCTACGACAAGCCTGAAGAAGAGTTGCGGAAAGAAAACTTGCCCAACTACATCGCCAGCGCGCCCACCGTTGCCGAGATGACACAGTTTGCCCTGGAGCGGATCTCCCGCAATCCCAAGGGCTTCTTCGCCGTCATTGAAGAAGAGGGCACCGACAACATGTGCAACAACCTCAATGCTTCTGGCTGCCTGGAGGCCATGAAGCGGGCTGACGATGCCATCGGGGTGATTCTCAACTTCATCGAGAAGAATCCCAAGACCTTCATGATCACCACCAGCGACAGCAATGCTGGCGGGATGCAGCTGGTGGATGTCGAGTCTGCCGATAATCCTCTGCCGCCCACTGACGAAAGCGGCGCTCCCCTTGACGGGGTGGACGGCACTGGCACAAAGCCCTTCCTCTCCGCTCCGGACAAAAATGGCAAGCGTTTTCCCTTTGGCATCTCCTGGGCCAGCAAGGACGATGTGGGCAGCGGGGTCATTGCTCGCGCGGCGGGCCTGAACGCTCGAGAGCTAGTGCCGGTCACTGGAATCCTGAACACGGACATTTATCGGATTCTCTACTTCGTGCTCTTCGGGGAGCGGATCCCCAGCGAGCTGGAGCCCTAGTGCTGCAGTTACCTGCTTTGGACGGGCATTTGCCTTAAGCTCTGGTAGCCACGGGGGATCCATGGGATCCCCTTTTTTCACGAGACTACACAACGCTTGGATTTCTATGATCGCTTGATCGTTGAACAGACTTGGAGTACCCCTGCTGCACTGCCTGGTAGCGCCGCTTGAACTCCTGCTGCTGCACCTTGTGATCCACGATGGGATCCGGGTAGCCGCAGCGCCGCCGCTCCTGCAGAGCCCAGGATCCCTTGGGATCGTCGCCTACCCACAGCAAAGCGGGGGTATCCAGCCCGGCCAGCTCCGGCAGGTAGCGGCGGATGTACTCCCCTTCCGGGTCGTAGCGGGCCGCCTGGGTGGCCGGGTTGAAGATGCGCAGCGGCCTGGGATCTGTGCCCACACCGGCGCTCCACTGCCAGCCGCCGTTGTTGGCAGCCAGATCCCCGTCTACAAGCTTTTGCATGAAGTAGCGCTCCCCCCAGCGCCAGTCGATGAGGAGATCCTTGGTTAAAAAGCTGGCCACGATCATGCGGCAGCGGTTGTGCATCCAGCCAGTTTCGTTGAGCTGGCGCATGGCCGCATCCACAATCGGGTAGCCTGTCTGCCCGGCGCACCAGGCCTGAAACCAGTCCTGGCGGTTGTCCCATTCCAGCGCATCAAAGGCTCGTTGGTAGGCTCCGCTTTCCACATGGGGCCAGTGGGCCAAGACATGCTTGTAAAACTCGCGCCAGCACAGCTCCTGCCGCCAAGTCTTCAGGCTGCTCTCGGCCTCTTCGCTGCGGGCCTCCGCTTCCACTTCACAGGTGGCCTGCCACACCCGCCGAATGCCGATGGTTCCCCAGCAGAGGTGGGGACTGAGGAGGGAGGTGCCCTGCTCGGCGGGGAAGTCGCGGGCTCGCTCGTACTCGAAAATGCGCAGGCCCTGGCAGAAATTCTCTAGAAGCCTCTGAGCTACACTCTCACCCGCGGCCGGGATCCGCTGACTGCAGACAAAGCCCAGATCCGCCAAGCTGGGCAGAGGTTGGGCTTTCAGGCTTGACACCGACTGCAGACTCTTTGGGATGGGGAAGGGATCCGGCTTGGGCAAGCTAGACCAGCGGCGCCAGAAAGGGGTAAAAACCGAGTAGGGCTCCCCCGCCTGGGTCAACACTTCCCCTGGCCCGTGCAGCAGCATATCTTGGTAAGAAAAAGACGGGATCCCAGCTTCCGCCAAGCTGGCCCGCACCCGACTCTCCTGCTGCCGAGCCCAGGGATCCAGATCCTCGTTCCAAAACACGGCCTGCGCCCCTAGCTCGGCGGCCAACTGCCGCAGCTCCGCCAACGGATCCCCCCGCCGCCAGAGGAGCGGGATCCCCATCTGGGCGTAGCGTTCCTGCAGCTCCTGTAACGCCTGGAGGAGAAACGCCACCCTGGCTGGGGCCATATCCGCCCGCTGCAAGACCTGCGGGTCGAAAACGAAAACCGGCACCACCTGGGAGCTGCGCTGCGCCGCCGCGTGGAGGGCTGTGTTGTCCGCCAGCCGCAGATCGCGGCGATGCCAGAGGAGAACCGGGGAAGTCATAGGAGGCCAAGCAACCGGATCCCATCTTGGCTGCTTTTCCTTCCTCTCTTCAACCCCAGGCTGCCGGCAGAGGTGGGCAAATGATGTCTATTCCCCCAACAGACGTCCAGGGCAGGGACAACAGCGCTCGTCAAGGTTTCGCTGGCCATCGCTGGAGCCCATGGCGTAAGCTGTATCTCCCGGCCTCACCACCAACTGAGTCAGCTTGAGGGCAAGTAGCGGATCGAGCGGCTCCGGTACATTAAGTAGGAACTGCTCAACGGAGCGCCGCAGCGCCTCTGGCGTCTTGCTCATCACGTCTCCATCCATCCATCGATGGCTTTAGCTAATCCGCCGTTCGCGCTAGCGGGACGTAGTCCTGGAAGCCCCGCTCTGTACCCCCCAGCCCCCCAGTCCCCCCGTATACGGGGGGATATAGGGGGGCGGGCCGGTCAGAGTCGGGATGAGAGGCGGGAGCGTTCAACAGGTACAATGCATTCATCATGAGAACCGCTTACCAGTACCGCTTGCGCCCTACTGCTAGCCAAGTCGCCCTGATGGGTGAGTGGCTGGAGCTGCTGCGTAGGCAGTACAACTATCGCCTGGCAGAACGGTTCAACGGGTGGGAGCAGAATCGCTGCAATATCCATGCCTGCTCCTTGACGGTCTGTCATCTGCCTGAGTTGAAAGACAAGCCCGATTTCGACTCACAGAAACGAGACTTGGTAAACACAAAGGCTCTCTTCCCCGAATACCAAGCGATTCATTCCCAGGTGCTCCAAGACTGTGTAGAACGAGTGCAAAGAGCGTTTGACCGATGGCTAAAAGGTGACTGTAACGGCAAGCGGGCAGGCAGGCCTAGGTTTAAGGGAGTAGGGCGGTATCGCTCCTTCACCTTCCCCCAGATGAAGCAGGACTGCATTCGAGGGCAGTTTATCCATCTGCCCAAGATTGGGCCGGTCAAGCTGGTCCAACACCGTCCTTTGCCTGAGGGGTTTGTTATCAAAACGGCCACCATCACCCGCAAGGTGGATGGGTGGTATGTGACCTTGAGCTTACAAGATTCGTCTGTCCCGGAATGGAGCCCTGACACGCCAACGTGGGAAAACACGATGGGGATAGACCTGGGGCTAAGCTCTTTCTTGGTCACCGATGAGGGTGAGGTTATCGAGGTTCCTCAGTATTACCGTAAAGCGCAAAAGCGGCTCAAGCGGCTGCAACGGTCTGTATCGCGCAAGCAGAAGGGGTCAAACCGCTACCAGAAAGCGGTCAAGAGGTTGAGCAAGGCACATCAGAAAGTAGCCAACCAGCGCCGGGATTTCCACCACAAAGTTGCTCATCAGCTTTTGCAAAAAGGGAGACACATAGCCCATGAGGCATTGAACATCAAAGGTCTGGCAAGGACAAGGTTGGCCAAATCTATCCATGACGCCGGTTGGGGTGAGTTCCTGCAAATTTTGGCAGCCAAGGCTGAAAGAGCTGGGCTGTTGACGATTGCAGGGGATCCCCGCGGCAGCAGTCAAGGGTGCTCGGGGTGTTGTCGTGAGGTGCCCAAAGAGCTGCATGAGCGGTGGCACGATTGTCCGCACTGTGGGTTGAGGATTGGTAGGGATCACAACTCGGCGAGGGTCATCAAATCCAGAGCAGTGGGGCGTCCCGTTCTTCAAGCTCAGGAAATGTCCTGCTATCGGGCAGGAGTCACTGGGAAGCCTGCACTCTATGCGTCAGCATGAGTGCGGGAGTACGTCACGTATTCATACTCAAGATAGGGTGGACATGGACCCAGAATAGAGGGGGAAGGAGAAGAGGCGCGTAGCATCTGCTACTGTTCTGAGGACATGGCGAGGAGAAGCTGGCACCACCTAAGGAGCCGCCGGCAACCGGCCAGAGCAAGTTTGCAGAAGATAGGAACCTAAGGACAGAAAAATGGCGACAGCGCGACGGGTGGCACGGGTAGCCGAGCTGATCAAACGGGAGGTCAGCCAAATCCTGCTCTCGGAGATCAAAGATGACCGGGTGGGGGCAGGGATGGTCAGCATTGTGGACGTAGAGGTTTCCAATGACCTGCAAAATGCCCGCATCTTCGTCAGCATCTATGGCGATGAAGCGGCCCAGCAGCAGACCATGGAGGGGCTGGCTTCCGCCACTCCCTTCGTGCGGCGGGAAATCGGTCAGCGCCTCGGCCTGCGACGGGTGCCGACGGTGGTGTTTTTGCAGGATCGCTCTTTGGAGCGGGGATCCCGGGTTCTGGCCCTGCTCAACCAACTGAGACAGCCCGCTGAGGCCCAACAACAGGAGGGATCCCACCCTGGGGTTGAGGGAAGGATGGCGGACACCCCTGGGGGTGAAGAAGACGAATTGAGCGAACAACAATAGTTGCTCGCTTTGAGAGTTGCCCACTTTCGTGCCAACCTGGGGGATCTGCGCTAAAGCTCCGCCTGCTTTGCACAAGCGAGAAAAGAACCTACCTGAATGACCAAGTGGACCGGAGAGGCCTTGGCTTCGCAGCGATGCGGACAACCTCAAAGCAATGTTGTCTCACGGAGAAGTTTTTGGATTTGTTAGGCTTAAGGAAGCCATACGGCCTTTTCCCCGGCCATCTCATCTGTACAGGGCTCAATGTCGGCGGCATGCTTACGCCAACCGGGGCCTTCTGCCCCAATGGGCAGCACCGTCGCTGCCGTAAACCGGCGAAAGGGCTGTAAAGTTGCGGTTTGTGCCTTTTCTGCCTTTTCATGGATGTTCAAAGCCCACTGCAACCGGATCCCGCTTTAGCGGGTGCTACTCCACTCCAAGCTCTGCAAGCTCTGAACCAGAGTGTTGCCGAAGCTTTGGTTTCCTGCTTGAAAGGGCAACCCCAACAAGCCACCCAGCACCTTTTACTGGCTCTGCCGCAGTTAATGGCTGCTCTGGGGGCTTTGAGGCAAAAATCTTCCGTTGGCGTCAGCGGGCCGGAGGCCTTGGTTGAGTCTACAGGCCGGGCCTCAGAAGCCAACCCCAAGCGCATCATTCACATCGAAGGCAACCGCGTGCAAGTGTGGGTGGATAACCAGATTCGGAGCAGTTGGAGCATTTGGTCGGTGGGAGATCTCAAGGAAGTCTGCCGGCTGGCAGAAGAATTTGATTGTGGCCTCAGCTATTCCCTGGGAGATAGCTCAGGGTCGAAGTCAGAAATGCTGCTATTGGCCTCCAGTCCTGCGGAACTGCCGGATCTGCTCTCGAAATCCGAAGACTCTGCTGCCTAGCAGCCCCGTTCTCCGATCGCTGTTTCTCTTGTGACCCCATGCCTATGGCGACACCCCAACGGCTCCAGAAGCTCTTGGCTCAACAGGGGCTGGCCTCCCGTCGCCAGGTGGAAGCCTGGATCCTGGCCGGGCGCATTCGGGTGAACGGGAAGGTGGTCACCGAGCTGGGCTTTAAAGCCGATCCCGAACGGGATCGCGTCGAGGTGGATGGACGGGTGATCCCTTTCGGGGATCCAGCCCGCTACGTTTTGCTCCTGCATAAGCCCCTGGGGGTTTTGTCAACCTGCAAGGATCCGTGGGGGCGCAAGACGGTGCTGGATCTGCTTCCCCCGCCCTGGAACCGGCAGATCCGCCTTTATCCCGTGGGCCGACTGGATGCAGACAGCAGTGGGGCGCTGCTGCTCACCAACGATGGCGACCTGACGCTGAAGCTGACCCATCCGCGCTATCATCTGCCCAAAATCTATCGGGTGCAGGTACAGGGGCGTCCGAGCCGGGCTACCCTGCAACAGTGGCGAGACGGAGTAAACTTAGAGGGGTACACCACTCTGCCGGCAGAGGTGGAGTTCTGCCCTGCTCCCAACTTTGGGTATAGGCAGGATGCCAATTCCTCGTGGCTGAGGGTGGTTTTGTTTGAGGGGCGCAACCGGCAAATTCGGCGCGTAGCGGAGCAGCTGGGGCATCCGGTGCTCAGGCTGCATCGGGAAGCAATCGGCCCGCTGCACCTCGGAAACCTAAAGGCAGGTCAGTTCCGCCTATTGGAGCCCCAAGAGGTTCAGGCTCTGCTAGCCCCTCTTGCCGGTACCGACAGCTTAGCTCTGTTCAGAAGCGCCTCCTTGCACTCTTTCCGTCCCTCTTCATAATTAGCTGTGGGAACTGTGCGCACAATCTCACACTAGCCTCCTCTCTTCCGCAGGTAGCCGAACGATGCAAGAGTCGGAACGCTCTAAGGACTCGGTCCCGCTAACGCGATTGGAAGCCTTGGGATCCCTGTTGCGGCAAACACGAGAGGCACGGGGGCTGACGTTGACAGATGTAGCCAACGATACATTCATCCGCTCCCAATATCTGCAGGCCCTGGAGGAAGCAGACTTGAGTCGGCTGCCGGATCCGGTTTACGTGCAAGGCTTCATTAAGCGCTATGCCAACTATCTGGGGCTGGATGGCGAGGCTTTATCTCGGCAAGCTTTGCCACTCCTATCTGCCAAAACGCCCCATGCGCTTCCTCCTCTTACTGCTGTTGGCGAACAGCCGGCCTTTGCCCTGCGCCCCTTTCACCTTTGGGCCGCCTATGTGGTGCTGGTCGTGCTGGCGGTGGGAGGGCTGTCGGCTCTTTTGGACGGCACGGGCAACCCCTTTGGGCATTGGCTGGCCAGCCTACAAAGCGGCGAGGGATCCCAGTCGCAGCCGCGAGCAGCTGACTCCCCTGGGCGCAGCCCAGAACCGACCCTTCGCCAGATGTTTCCCACACTGGATCAGTGGACGCGCATCCAGGGGGTTTTCCCCGACGTGTTGGAGGCCCCGCCGCGCAAGCCGGTGCGCCTTGATATTCGCGTGGTAGAGCGTCCCTCCTGGCTACGAGTGATTGCCGATGGACAAACCGTTTTTGAGGCCACCCTGCAGCCGGGGGCGGAGCTGAACTGGGAAGCCGAGCGATCGATTGTGCTGCGCGCCGGCAATGCCGGCGGGGTGTTGGTGACCTTCAACGACCGCGATCTGGGAGTGATGGGAAGGTTTGGAGAGGTGAAAGAGCTGATGTTTGAGCCGGGGCTAGACATTCAATCCTTCCAATCCTTGCAATAGGGATCCGGCTCGGACGGAGGGGCTAAAGGCCTTGATTGGGTTGAGGTAGGGCAGAAGCGATTTGCCACCCTTGGGATTCCAACTGCTGCAGCAGACGCCAGACTTTGTGCAGATCTTTGTCGCCCGGCTGGCGTTCCACACCGCTGGAGAGATCAATGCCGCTGGGCTGGAGGTGGCTGAGGGCCTGCAGAACATTGTCTGGGGTGAGGCCACCGGCCAGGAGCCAGGGCAAGGGCAGAGAGCGGTGGGCCAACTCTGGCCAGTTGAGGGTTTGCCCAGTGCCACCCGCACGCTGGGGGTGATAGGCGTCCAGAAGCAGAGCCTCCACACAGTCGCCGTAGAGGTGGGCTGCCTCCAGATCTGCCAGGTGGCGAATGCGCAGGGCCTTAATGCGGCGAATGCCAGGGAGCCATTCTCCCAGTTGCCGGCACTCTTCTGGCGATTCCCGGCCGTGGAGCTGAACAGCCGTGAGGCCGCCCACTTCCACCCAGGTGGCAATGGTACGGGGATCCGGATCCACAAAGACCCCCACCTTTTCCACATGGCGGGGTAGGGAGGCAAGCCAGCGGGCCTGGGAGAGAGGCAAATAGCGCGGCGTGTTGGGCACTGCGATAAACCCAAGAGCGCTCACCCCCAGCGCGGCGATAGCCTCCGCTTGATCCTGGCGGGTGATGCCGCAGATTTTGACAAACAACCGGCCCATTGGGATCCCTTCCGACAATCCCCTACTTTTGGTCGGGGCGCATTTGCAGACGATCCGGCTGTGCTGGATGAAGCGTGTTGATCCGGCGCACCATTTGCCACAGCCGTCCAAAGTTACGCTGGTTAAAGTGCATCACCAGCCGCGGCAGATGGGCAATCTCTTCCTCTGCTTCTTCCGGCAAAGCCTCGGTTTGCTCGATCCGGCCCGAGTCGAGAATGTCGGCAAACTCTTCGTTTAAGATATCCAGAGCCTGGGGCGAGAGCTTGGCATTCAAGCGCAAAACCAGCAGTTCCCGCACATACCGATTGCTGTGAAAGATGCGATAAAAATCTAGGATCTGCTGGCAGGCGTCCCCTACATCGTCGGTTAAGGTGTATAAGAAGAGATCTTCCGGGCTGATCAGGCCGCGGCTGAGTAGATGCTCCCGCACATATTCATCCCATTCTTTCCAGTAGCAACCGCCCTTCTTGTCCACCAGCACCAAGGGCATGAGCTTGGTTTTGCCGGTTTGCATCAAGGTCAGACATTCAAAAGCCTCATCCTGCGTACCAAAGCCACCGGGGAAAAGCACCAGCGCATCGGTTTCTTTGACAAAAAAGAGCTTGCGTGAAAAGAAATACTTAAAGTTAATTACCCGATCGCTGGCGGCAATCACAGGATTGGCCATCTGCTCGAAGGGAAGCTGGATATTCAGCCCAAACGAGTTTTCCAGCCCTGCGCCCCGATTGCCGGCTTCCATAATCCCACCGCCGCCCCCCGTCAGCACCATGAACCCTCGCTGGCTGATGCAGTGGGCGAACAACTGTGCCTGGCGGTATTCCGGGCTGTCCGGCCCTACCCGTGCCGACCCAAAAACTGTTACCTTGCGCTGATGGACATAGTTCTGGAAGGCCGCAAAGCCCTGCTCCAGATCCTCAAGCGTGGCCGCTAGGATCTTAGCGTCCAGGCGGCTGAGATTCAGAGATCCCATCCGCTGCAGCGACTGCAAAACGCGCAGCCAAGCCGTCTGGTTGGGGTGATGCTCCAACTGCTTCAGACGAGTCTCGGCGTTGGAGAAAATTTCCTGGAGAAGAGAAGAAAGGGAATCAGCCAAGCCAGAATCCAGAGTTCTCTGTCATTACTTTACTGCAATAGGCTATCGACGCTAAATGCTACTTAGGCCTTACCCCCGGATCCAAACATAGCGCTCTGAAGCGTTGAGGGCCGCTCCTCCTGCTAGGACCTTAGCTCTCGGCAGGCGTGTCGAAGTGCTTCTCCAGAATTGTCGTTAGAGTTGCCTTGGGCACAGCGCCGACTACCACATCGACCTTCTGGCCTCCCTTGAAGAGCATCAAAGTGGGAATGCTGCGAATGCCATACTGGCTGGCAGTTTGGGGATTCTCGTCTGTATTAATTTTCACAACCTTAACCTTGCCGGCATACTGCTCGGCTATCTCCTGAACCACAGGAGCCACCATCCGGCATGGGCCACACCAGGGCGCCCAGAAATCCACTAAGACCGGAATATCGCTACGCAGCACCTCTGCCTCAAAGGTAGCATCAGCGACGTCTATTGCTGCAGACATGCTTGGAGAACTCCTGAAACAGTACATACCTGTCACTTCAAGCAATCCTATCACAACTTTCTGGGCTTTTGTTTTAGGCCGCAGCAGGCGCCTGCAATTTTCTGCCGGAGGGTCAGGCTGAACAGGCGAGCTTTTTCCAAGCCGAGCGGGGTATTCTGGACTGAAGGAGTGAGAAAGCGTGCAAGGGCCGATGACATTTGAGCTCGGGCCAGAGGGAAGCAATCAGGCTGAAGCCGAGAAGCGGGCTTCCGTCCAGGAAGTGGCTGTGGATTTTATTCGCCACGGCATAGCCGAAGAAGCGCAAGCGGGAGTGGAGGACGCTTTTCGCGCCTTGACCGATGAGGGACGCAAGCGCTGCCGCAAAATTGCCCGCCAACTCAAGGATATGGGCTGGAAGTGGGATCTCCTGCTCACCAGTCCCCTTGTGAGGGCGCGGCAGACGGCGGAGATTTTTTTCGACGAGAACTTGGCCGAAGCTCTAGAAGTGTTTGAGCCGCTGGCCCCGGACGGCAGCTTCGCCGACCTGGTGCGCTGGCAGGCGGAGCGGGATCCCTTCACGTCTCTGGCCTTGGTCGGCCACCAGCCGGATCTGAGCCTGTGGATGCAGGCGGCTATTGGCCTGCAGCCGGCCAATCCCCAGGCCATTACCCTCAAAAAGGCAGGCTTGGCCCAGGTGCGCTTTGCAGAAGGCCGTATCGACTATTGCCAGGGATCCCTGACGTTGTTGCTTTCTCCCAAAGTGATATTGCGCTGACTCTGCCCCCCTGATGTAGCTGTGCGAACGTGGCAGCTAGCGTTAACTTTTGTTAAGGTGGTACAAACACCCAGGCGTAGGGAGCATTTCACGATGGCTAAGATCTTCACCCCTGAATTCAACCAGTTTGAGACCATCAACGCCACTCAGCTAGAAATCGCAGGAGCCCCGCACTGTACCCGTAGGGTCAGTGTCGGGAGGAATGCGCTTTGATGAAGTACAATGAACTTATGAGCCAAGTCCTGACCATATCCTGCAAGCTCAAGGTGTCCCCGTCGCAAGCCGCCAAATTGGACGCGACTTTGGAGGCTTTTGGCCAAGCCTTGAACTGGGTCAACCAAAACACACCCGAGAAAGTCGCCAACGCCGTTAAGCTCCAGTCTCTGTGCTACCGCGAAATCCGGGCCCGGTTCGGCTTGTCCAGTAACTTGGCTCAACAGGTGTGCAGACGGGTGGCAGGCGCTCGCAAAGTGGCGAGACAGCGCAACCGTCCGGTTAAAGAGTTCAAGCGTAGGTTCGTTACCTACGACGCACGTATCTTTTCATTCCGCGAGAAAGACTGGACGGTGTCGCTGACCACGGTTGAAGGGAGAGAACGCTTTGAGCTAGCCATTGGTAACTACCAGAGGGGAATGCTGGCTGGTTCTAACCCAAAAGCTGCCACCCTAGTCCAGCGGAAGGATGGCTCCTACTACATCCAGATTTGCGTAGAGAAAAAGCCACCCAAGCAACAAGATACCGACAAGGTGATCGGGGTGGACTTGGGGAGGACAGATATTGCCCATACGTCAGAGGGGGACAACTGGAATGGACAGCAGTTGAACAAAGTCCGAGACCACTACTCCCGGTTGAGGGCGGTACTCCAACGCAAAGCCAGTAAGGGCACCCGCAGTTCGCGGCGCAGATGCAGAGAACTGTTGCAACGGCTGTCTGGCAAGGAGAGGCGCTTTCAGGCGTGGGTCAATCATCGCATCTCTAAAGCTATTGTCTCTAGGGCAAAGGCTACCAACAGCGCTATCGCCCTGGAAGACCTGACAGGGATCCGGGAAAGAGTCAATCAACAACCCCGCAGCAAAACCGAAAGGCGCAGGGCCAACAGTTGGGCGTTCTACCAGCTACGCCAGTTTCTGGAATACAAGGCGAGAGTTGCAGGGGTTTCTCTGGTTCTTGTGCCGCCTGCCTACACGTCGCAGACCTGTCACAAATGTTTACACATCCATCCCGATCCTGCGCAATCCTACCGCAGTGGCAAGTCGTTCAAGTGTGGGCACTGTGGATGGGAAGGGGATGCGGATTTGAATGGTGCGAATGTGATTGCGCTTTTGGGGGCTGTCGTAAACCAGCCTAGAGGTTCGGGCCTGTTTTGTTCTCTGGTAGAGCAGAACAGGCTCAGGGCTACTGAAAGCCCGCTCCGTACCGCTTAGCGGTCGGAGCCGGGTAGTTTACGCGTGGTCTTTGTTTTTTACCATCAGCGCCTCCGACCGGCTCCTGGGGGAAGACCCGGCTGTTGGCCGCTACATTACGCTGGCCCTGTTCAGTGCCATTCTCACCGGGATCCTGAATGTGCTGCTAGCGCTGTAGTTGGCGGACGGTCTGAGGCTTTCTGAGACCTCGATCTTTTGCGTTGTCAAGGACCCGCCGGCAGTAGGGCTTGGCCTGAGGCAAGGGGGATCCTGCTCTCAGGTTTTTTGCTTTTGAATGGGAGAGGATCCCTTGTTTTTTCTCAGGGTTCTTCTCATGAGCGCTTCGATAAGTTCCCTCAAAACCGAACGTCTGGCGGCGGCCTTGCCCGCCGAGCTGCCGCTGCTGCTTGCGCCAGCGGGGGATTGGGAGTGTGCAAAGGCGGCGGTGGAAAACGGAGCCGATGCCATCTATTTCGGGCTGGAACGGTTCAACGCTCGCCTGCGCGCCCGCAACTTCACCGAAGCGGATTTGCCGGAGCTGATGGCCTGGCTGCACCGGCGCGGGGTGCGGGGCTACGTAACTTTAAATACCTTGGTCTTTCCCGAGGAGCTGGAGGAGGCGGAACGGTACATCCGCGCGATGACAGCAGCGGGAGTAGACGCGGTCATTGTGCAGGATGTCGGCATTGCCCGCCTGGTTCGGCATCTTTCTCCCGATTTCCCCATCCACGCCTCGACGCAGATGACTGTCACCAGCGGCGTGGGAGCTGAGTTTGCCGCCGAGCTGGGCTGCGAGGTGGTGGTGCTGGCGCGGGAGTGTTCCCTCAAGGAAATAGCCAAGATCCGCGCCCATCTGGAAGAGAGGGGATCCCCAATTGCTCTGGAGGTGTTTGTCCATGGGGCCCTCTGCGTGGCCTACTCCGGGCAATGTCTGACCAGCGAAGCCCTGGGAGGACGCTCGGCCAACCGTGGAGAATGCGCCCAGGCCTGTCGCCTGCCCTATGAGCTGGTGGTGGACGGGATCCGGCGCGACTTGGGCGAGAAGCGGTATTTGCTCAGCCCCCAGGATCTGGCCGGGCTGGAGGTGCTGCCGGAGCTGGTCAAGCTGGGGATCCACTGTTTGAAAATTGAAGGCCGCCTGAAATCGCCGGAATATGTAGCTAATGTAACGCGCATCTATCGGCGGGCCTTGGACGCTCTGGGGGCAGGGCAGGCATGGCAGCCCTCAGCCCAGGAATGGTATGAGCTGGAGATGAGCTTTTCCCGCGGCTTGTCCACCGGCTGGCTGCGGGGCATCAACAACCAGGAGCTGGTACACGCCCGTTTTGGCAAAAAGCGGGGGGTTTACCTGGGGCAGGTGCTGAAGATCGAAGGGGATCAGGTGGGGGTGCGCCTAGAAGCCCCCCTCAAGCCGGGGGATGGGGTGGTCTTTGACCAGGGAGAGCCGGAGCTGCCCGAGCAAGGAGGGCGGGTTTACTGCGTGCAGGAGAGGCAGGGGTTGGCCTGGCTCGGCTTTGCCCGGGGGGCCGTTGACTGCAAACGCCTGCGGGTGGGGGATCGCCTCTGGAAGACCAGCGACCCAGAGCTGGAAAAGCGCCTGCGCCAGAGCTATGCCGGGGATCAGCCTCGCTTTCAACGCCCCATCCACCTGGAAGTGCACGGCCAGGCTGGACTGCCACTGACCCTGATCCTACGGGACGAAGAGGGCCACGTGGTGCAGGTGGATTCCCCACTGCCTTTGCAACCCGCTCGCCAGCAGCCCCTCACCGACGAGAAGCTGCGGCAGCAACTGGGCCGCCTAGGGGGCACGCCCTTCCGGCTGGGATCCCTGCACAACGCCCTGGAGGGGGAGGTGATGCTGCCGGTCAGCGTCCTCAACCAGATGCGGCGCCAGGCAGTGGAGCAGTTGCAAGCGCTGCGAGCCCGGCCCCGCCGCTGGCAGCTCAATCCTGACGCCCACTGGCAAGACCTGCTGCCTCCCCTAGAGCCAGCCGAGCCGGGATCGCCCCAGCTAGTGGTGTTGGTGCGGGAGCCGGAGCAGGTGCCGGCGGCGCTTGCCTGTGGCATCCGGCAGATCTACCTGGAGTTTGAGGATCCCCGTCGCTACCGAGAAGTTATCCGCGCTACCAAAGCTGCTCACCCTGAGGTGGAGCTGTGGGCGGCCCCACCCCGCATCACCAAGCCGGGAGAGACCTGGATTTTAAAACAAGTGTTGGCGGCAGGAGCCGATGGCTACCTGGTGCGCAACTACGACCACCTGCGCTTTTTTGCCAACCAGCGCTGCATTGGCGATTTTTCCTTGAACGTGGCCAATCCCCTCGCCGCCCATTACTTGAAAACCCGCTACCGCCTGGAGCGCCTGACCGCCTCCTATGACCTCAACCACGAGCAACTGGGATCCCTGCTGGAGGCCGGCCCCGCCCACTGGTACGAGGTTACTATCCACCAGCACATGCCCATGTTCCACATGGAGCACTGCGTCTTCTGCGCCTTTTTGTCCAGTGGCACGGATTACACCAACTGTGGCCGCCCCTGCGAAAAGCACGAAGTAAGGCTGAGGGATAGGGCCAATGTGGAGCACATTTTGAAAGCGGATGCTGGCTGCCGCAACACCCTCTACAATGGCAAAGCCCAAACTGGGGCAGAATATGTGTCGCAGCTCCTGGCGCTGGGGTTGCGATATCTGCGCATTGAGTTCTTGCAGGAGTCTGCCGAGCAGGTTCAGCAAACCCTACGCTGCTATCAACAGCTCCTCCAGGGCCAGATGAGTGGCTCTCAACTGTGGCGGGAGCTAAAGCTGTACAGCCAGTTGGGGGTAACAAGGGGCTCTCTGGAAAGTTGAGGTCAATCTATGCCCTTTTGGCCGCCGCAGATCCTCCCCTCTGCCCTCTACCCCCTTCTGCAGCAGGGCCTCAAGACCCTTTTTCCTGAGGCTCTCTGGGACTTACCGCCAGATCCTCAGAAGCGACAGGTGGCCCTTACCTTTGACGATGGCCCTCACCCTGAATACACGCCGACCCTGTTGCAAGTTTTACAGGAGTTTCAGGTACCAGCCACCTTCTTTGTGTTGGGGGAACGGGTGCAGCGCTGGCCCCACCTGGCCCGGAAAATCCGCCAACAGAGCCACGGCATTGGCCTGCACGGCTGGCAGCACCGCTCGTTTACCCAGCTTAGCCGAGGCGAACTGCTACAGAGCTTGCGACGCAGCCAGGATACCCTCGTGGCTGCCTGTGGCGGCACCCCAGAAGAGTATCGGGCCGTGCGCCCCCCCAACGGTCTCTTCTGGCCCCGGACGCTAACCGACTTGCGCTCCTGGGGGTATCTACCGGTGATGTGGAGTGTGGTGCCGGAGGATTGGCTCTGCCCGCCGGTGGCCGTGGTGGTGGAGCGGGTGCTCAACCAAGTGCGGCCCGGCTCCCTGATTGTGCTCCACGACGGCGTCCAGGGGGGATCTCAGGTAGCCGAGGTAGTCCGCCGTTTGATCCCGGCTTTGCGGGAGCAGGGGTTTGACTTTGTCCGCCTGCCCCTTTCTGGCAAGCTTCCCAGTTGCAGAGGAAATTGAATACAGTGAAAGGCAGCGATAGGGAGGGCAAGCCATGGGCGTGCGCAAGATCATCTACGGCATTTTCGGGCAGCGAGCCGGCAGCCTCATCGTGGGCACGTGGAATTGGCTTTGGGGGCTGCCGGTGGAAAAAGGCGGGGCAGAGGCAGTGGCGGTGGCCGAAGAATCGGTGCGAACCATGCAGGAGACTGTGCAGCGTCTCACCGAAGCCGTCGCCACCCAGGTAGCTGCCTACCAGCGGGCCGAGCAAAAGTACGTGCAAAAGGTGCGGGAGTACCAGGCGCTGGAGAACAAGGCTCGCCTGGCTATGCAACGGGGGGATCAAGAAGCCGCTCGCCTAGCTATGGCCGAAGCCCTGCGCATTGAGGCCGCTCTTGGCCCGCTCAAGGAACAAGTGGAAACTGCTGAGCGCTATGTCAAGGCTGCCAAGGAAAAGCTGGCCCGGGAAAAAGAGCGTCTGGCCCTCTACAAGCGCGAGCTGAGCAACCTCAAAGACATCTACGAGGTGAACAAAGCCCTTGAACAGATGACCCGCGTTAACAACGCCTACAGCATTGACTCGGCCAAGTCCCAATTTGAGGCGGCCAAGAACGCCATCCAGGCTCGCCAGCTCAAGGTCCACGCCCTCAGCGAGCTCTCCGAGGATCGCAGCGAGCAACTTGCCGCCCAGCTTGACGAAATGGCTCTTGAGGACGAGATCTCCCGCCGCCTAGCTATGCTCAGTGGCCAGGGAGGCAGCCCCGCCAAGATGCCCTTGCCGGATCTGGACTTCGAGAAGCGGCTTCCCCAATAGTGGGGATCCCTTCTGGCTATTGCTCCGCCTTGTCGGGGCTTTTCCTTACGCTGAGGTGTCGTTCCCAGGAGATAGGGTAAACCTAGTCCTCGGCGAAATCGGCCTCCACCACCCCACCGGTCTCGGGGCTGGCAGCCACTGCCTGCGCCGGGACGGTTTGTGCCACCTGTGGCACTTGCACGAGCTGGGGCGTGAAAACGAACAGGTTGTAGACCGTGTTGCGGCGGATGTTGTCCATCATCTCCAGGAACAGCTCGTAGCCCTCGTTCTTGTATTCGATGAGGGGATCCCGTTGCCCATAACCCCGTAGGCCCACCGCTTCCCGCAAGGCCTCCATCTGCTGCAGGTGCTCCCGCCAGAGGGTGTCCACCTGCTGCAACAGGAAAAAGCGCTCAGCCTTCCGCATCAGGCCAGGCTCAAAGGTATCCAAGAAGGCCTCTTTGGCCTCGTAGGCCATCTCCGCCTGTTTGATCAGGTAGTCGAGGATTTCCTGATAGGAGAGATCCCGTAAGTCCTCAACCTTGAGGTTGTCTTTGAGCAGGGGAACGAACTCCTGCATCTTGGCCGTCAGCTTGTCGATTTCCCACTCCTCCGGCGGCAGCTCCGGGTTGACGTGGGCTTGCACGATCTCCTCAACGGTCTTGCGCACGTAGTCCAGGATCTTGGTCTTGAGGTTCTCCCCTTCCAGGATGCGCCGCCGCTCCGAGTAGATGGCCCGCCGCTGGTTGTTCATTACCTCGTCGTACTCGAACACCTGTTTGCGCAGGTCAAAGTAATACACTTCCACCTTGCGCTGCGCGTTCTCCAGGCTGCTGGAAAGCAGCGGGTGCTCGATGGGCATGTCTTCGTCTACCCGGAACATGTCCATCAGCTTGGCCACCCGCTCGCCACCGAAGATCTTGAGCAGGTTGTCTTCTAGGCTGAGGAAAAAGCGCGAGGAGCCAGGGTCTCCTTGCCGTCCGGCGCGGCCCCGCAACTGGTTGTCGATGCGGCGGGACTCGTGGCGCTCCGTGCCGATGACATGCAAGCCCCCCAGCCGCACCACCTCCTCGTGTTCGGCCTCTGTGACCTTTTCGTACTCGGCCTTGATGCTGTTGTAGACCTCCCGCAGTTGCAAGATCAGGGGATCCTGCACCGGCGCCTTCTCCGAGGCCACTGCGATGAGATCTTCCACCACCAGCTCCGGCAGGCGGTTTAACCCATACTTGGCCACTGCGGCTGCCACCACCTCCTCCAAAGCCTGGCTGGTGCGGGCCGACAGCTCACAGGGGTAAAAGTTGGGAGAGACCACCGTCCAGGATTTTTTCGGCTTGGGCGAGGTTCCGCCAAACCCTTGCCCACCGCCCCGTCCCACCATGGGAACGGATCCCAGGGGGTTGTCGGCGTCCAGTTGGGCCAGCTTGGGCATCAGCCGTTCCCGCAGCTTGAGGCGGGCCATGTACTCCGCATTGCCGCCCAAAATAATATCCGTGCCCCGCCCAGCCATGTTGGTAGCAATGGTTACGGCACCTTTGCGTCCTGCCTGGGCGATGATTTCCGCCTCCCGCTCCACGTTTTCTGGCTTGGCGTTGAGGAGGTTGTGGGGGATCCCCATTTCCTTGAGCATGGCCGAGAGGCGTTCGGATTTCTCCACGCTGGTGGTTCCCACCAAAACAGGGCGCCCCTGGGCGTGCATGTGGGCAATCTCCTCGGCGACCGCTTTCCACTTGGCGTTTTCGGTCTTGTACACCAAATCGGGGGCATCTTTGCGGCGAATGGGCCGGTTGGTGGGGATCACCGTGACTTCTAGGTTGTAGGTTTTGCTGAACTCGGCTTCCTCGGTGCGGGCAGTGCCTGTCATGCCGGAGAGCTTGGGGTAGAGCAGGAAGAGGTTTTGGTAGGTGATGGTGGCCAGGGTTTGGCTCTCGTTTTGAATCGGCACCCCCTCCTTGGCCTCCACCGCCTGGTGCAGCCCGTCCGACCAGCGGCGACCGGGGAGCACCCGCCCGGTGAACTCGTCCACGATCACCACCTCTTGGTTGCGGACGATGTAGTGGACATCCCGGATGAAGAGCTCCTTGGCCTTCACTGCATTAAAGACAAAGTGCGCCCAGGGATCCTTGGGATCGAACAGGTCGGAGACCCCCAGCAGCCGCTCCGCCGCCTCAAACCCTTCGTCGGTGAGGATGACGTTGCGGGCTTTTTCGTCCACCTCGTAGTGCTCGTCCCGGATCAGCTCCCGCGCCACCTGAGCCGCCTTGAGGTATTTTTCGGAGGGGCGGGCCATCTGGCCGGAGATGATCAGGGGAGTGCGGGCCTCGTCGATGAGGATGGAGTCCACCTCGTCGATGATGCAGTAGTTAAAGGGCCGCTGCATCACCTCTTTGATGTCGGTGGCCATGTTGTCCCGCAGGTAGTCGAAGCCCAGCTCGCTGTTGGTGCAGTAGGTGATGTCGCAGTGGTAGCTGCGCCGCTTCTCGTCGGTGGACATGCCCTCTTGCACCAGGCCGACGGTCAGGCCCAGGAAGCGGTGCACCTGCCCCATCCACTCCGAGTCCCGCCGGGCCAAGTAGCCGTTGACAGTAACGATGTGAACCCCTTTCCCGGTCAGGCCGTTGAGATAGGCAGGCAAGGTGGCGACCAGGGTTTTCCCTTCGCCAGTTTTCATCTCGGCAATCTGGCCCTCGTGCAGCACCATGCCGCCAATGAGCTGCACATCGTAGTGGCGCAAGTTGAGAACCCGCTTGGCCGCTTCCCGCACCACTGCAAAAGCCTCGGGCAGGAGATCGTCGAGGGACTCCCCTCTATCCAAGCGCTGGCGAAACTCGGTGGTCTTGGCCCTGAGCTCCGCATCCGAAAGGGAGGCGATCTCAATCTCCAGCGAGTTGATCAGCTTGACAACAGGCAGGTACTTGCGGATCTTGCGATCGTTGGGATCCCCAAGGAGCTTCTGGAGAATTTGGAGCATGGGCAAGCCTAGGCCAATCATTAAAGTAGCGATATAGCGCAATTTTACCATTCCAATTGGCTTGGCCGGCCAGCCCAGCCAAGACGGCAACAGCCCTTTGCCAAGAAAGCCCCAAGCCCTGGAGGGGGGAAAGTGCTTGCGGCCAAGGGCAAGAAGATGTCAGGCTAGGGAAGCGAAGGGATCCCAGGGCTTATGAACTTTCTAGGCGTTGGACTGCCGGAAATGCTGGTTATCTTTGCGGTGGCCCTCTTGGTGTTTGGGCCGCGCAAGCTGCCGGAGATTGGCCGTGCCCTAGCCAAAACCTTGCGCAGCTTGCAGGATGCCGCCAGAGAGTTTGAGGCCCAGTTAACCCAGGAAGCCGAGGAGCTGGAAAAGGCCGCCCGCACAGCCGCTCCCAAGGGCGCCAAAACAGCAGCTCCAGCCCCAACCCAAACCAACTCGACCGGCACAGCCGACCCGTCCACAAAGCCGGCTGCCGAAGCAGAGCCTGTGGCCGCCGCATCCCCGTCCGAGGGCTCGTCAACGGCGGATGCTGCCTAGTCTATGCCCCGCTGCAACCTGCTCTGTTTCGGCATGGAGATCACGCACCTGTTCGTTTTGCTCCGGCGGAGGTAGCAGCCGGGCTGCGGCAACACGGCCAAAACCCCTCCGACTCCGAGATCTCACCAGGAGCTGCCCCCTGCCGGCTCCTCGGCGATGATGGGGATTCGCATCGACCTCAGGCGTTGGGATGGTCGGCCGGTGGATCCCTGGTTGTTGCAGGAGATCAACCGACAGGACTGAAACCCCTTGGCCAGGGGTGCTTGCTCGGAGACCGATCCAGGCCCTAGGGTAAAGGGGCGAGCTCTTTGCGCCTCTATGCCCACGGCCACCCTGTTGGTCTCTTGCCCCGATCAAAAAGGGCTGGTAGCCAAGCTCTCTAACTTTATCTACAGTTACGACGGCAACATTCTTCACGCCGACCACCACACAGATCTCGAGGCAGGGCTGTTCCTGAGCCGCATCGAGTGGGACCTAGAGGGCTTTCGCTTGGAACGCTCGGAGATTGTCCCCGCTTTCTCTGGGATTGCCCGCGGGATCCAGGCCAACTGGGAGCTGCATTTTTCCGACACGCGCCGGCGCATTGCGGTGTGGGTTAGCAAGCAGCCCCACTGTCTGCTGGATCTCATCTGGCGGCAGAGGGCTGGGGAGCTGCTGGCGGAGATTCCTTTGATCATCAGCAACCATCCCGATTTGGAGCCGCTGGCCCGCTCTTTTGGCATTGACTACTACCACATCCCTGTTTCTCCGGAGAACAAGGCCGAGGCAGAGGCCCGCCAGCTCGCCCTGTTGCAGGAATATCGCATTGACCTGGTGGTCTTGGCCAAGTACATGCAGGTGCTGAGCGGGTGGCTGCTCCGCCAGGCGCCGCCGGTGATCAACATTCACCACTCCACCCTGCCTGCCTTTGCCGGCGCCAACCCCTACCAGCGCGCCCACCAGCGGGGCGTCAAGATCATCGGCGCCACCGCCCACTACGCCACCGAGGAGCTGGACGAAGGGCCGATCATCGAGCAGGACGTGGTGCGGGTAAGTCACCGCGACACAGTAGCCGACCTCATTCGCAAGGGCCGCGACATGGAGCGCCTAGTCCTGGCCCGGGCCGTGCGCTATCACCTGGAAAATCGCGTGCTGGTCTACCACAACAAGACTGTGGTGTTCGCTTGAAGGAGCTGCGCCGTTCCCCAGGATTGCAGAGCCGCGCTCCCGAAAGAGAGCTGCTCTGCCAAACTGGAAAACAAAAGTAGAGGTGGGATTATGGCCTTCGATTGGTTTCGCCGTCGCTACACCGACTTCAAGGGCGAAGCAGAATCTTCTCCCCCAAATGCCGAGTCGACGCCTCCCCCAGCGGCAGAGTCGGCAGCGATGTCGCCGGAGGACTATTTGGCTTTTGCCAAGGCCGCCTATGCCAACCTGAAAGCGCGAGCTGCTGCCCAAGCCACTCAAGCAAAGGTTGTCTCCCCAGCCACCCCTGCAGCAGAATCGCCTGCAAGCGAGGGCTCTGCCCCAGCGGTTGCAGCAACTGAGGCAGTCTCTCCCCCATCGCCTCCTGAGCAGTCGGCTGCTGCGGCCTCCTTCTTTGATCTGGCCCCCCGTGCTGCCGAGCGCCTGCAAGCCCTAAAGGCAACCGCTGTGGAGGAACCGGAGCCAATGGCGGCAGCCGTGGCTGCCCCGCCCCCAGAGCCGGCGGCGGAAGAGGTGGTTTTCGACGAGGGCTTTCGCTGGTCAGCCGAGATCCTGGCAGCCCAAGGGCGCAAGCCCGAAGAGATCTCCGTAGAAGAGATCTCCTGGCTGCAAAAGCTGCGGCGGAGTCTGGGCAAAACCCGCCTCAACCTGATCAACCAATTAAAGGCTCTAATGGGCCGGGGGCCTCTTGATCGGGAGGCGGTCGAAACCATTGAGACGATGCTGCTGCAGGCGGATGTGGGCGTTGAGGCCACCGAGCAGATCCTCCAGGCCCTGCAAAAACGCATGCGGGAGGAGGTGGTGCCCCCAGAGGAGGCGGTGAAGTACCTCAAGCAGCAGATGCGGCAGATGCTGACGGTAGGGGATCCCACCTTTGCGCCGCAGCGGGGCACGCTCAACATCTGGCTGATCGTGGGCGTGAATGGGGTGGGCAAGACCACCACCATCGGCAAAATTGCCCATGTGGCCCGCCAGTCCGGCTACCAGTGTCTAATTGCTGCTGCCGACACCTTCCGCGCTGCCGCCATAGAGCAGCTCAAGATCTGGGCAGAGCGGGCGGGGGTGGAGGTCATCGCCAACCCGTCTCCCAATGCCGACCCGGCAGCCGTGGTGTTTGATGCCATCAACGCCGCCAAGGCCAGAGGTACGGAGCTGCTGCTGGTGGATACGGCAGGCCGCCTGCAAAACAAGAAAAACCTGATGGAGGAGCTGGCCAAGATCCGCCGCATCATTGACAAGAAAGCTCCCGAAGCCAAGGTGGAAAGCCTCTTGGTCTTGGATGCCACCCAAGGGCAAAACGGCCTGCGCCAGGCCCAGGTGTTTGCCGAAGTGGCCAAGCTAACCGGCGTCATCCTCACCAAGCTGGACAGCACCGCCAAGGGGGGGATTGCCCTGGCCATTACCCAGCAGATGCACTTGCCCATCCGCTTTATCGGCGCCGGCGAAGGGCTGGAGGACCTGCGGCCTTTTTCCAGCTACGAGTTTGTGGAAGCTCTGCTAAGTGAGTATTGAGGCAGCCCCTTGCTGGGCAGAGCCACCGTGAACGAGATACCCACAGCTCCCAATTGGGTTGGGCGTCGCCCTCGCCGCCTGAAACCGGTGGGGGCGGGAAGGATGCAGAGGCTCTGCAAGAACTGGTGGCCACCTCGGTGTTGTCGAGGCTGTTGAGAGCATCTGCCAAGAGCTGCGATCCACCAGGGCTGAGTTTTGGGAGTTCACCGACGGGGGAGAACTTCTACTATGGTCGAACTGCACCTGCAACCCCATGCTGGTTTCAGGGCTTGACCTGTCTGGCAGATAAGCTGGAGAGCGCCTCTGGATCCCTGGAGCTTCCCCTTCGCGTCAGTGGTGCGTAGCGCTAAAAAAAGGCCAGATCCCTTGTCGCAGAGTTTAGTCTGGTCAGAGCGGCTACTTGGTGTCGTTCCAGAGGGCTTGTTCATGCGTCCTTTCGGCAACCCCAACCGTTTGGGCAGTTCTCCTGGCGGGGGATCCCTGCCCGGATCCAGCTCTTTTGTGCAGTTTCGCCGCGACCCGCACCTGCTGTCCTTTTGGGGCCTGAGCCTGGTGATCATGGGCCTGGCAGTGCCGCTGTTTGTGCTCTCGGGGGCGGATCCCAGTTTGGCCGGCTGCGACGAGAGCTTTTATGCCCAGATGGCCCGCGAGCTGCTGCGGGGGAGCAACTGGCTGGGGCCGACTTTTTTGGGGGAGCCTTTTTTCGAGAAACCCCCTCTGCTCACCTGGAGCGTGGCCCTCAGCTTTGCCCTTTATGGCGTAAACGAGTGGGCGGCGCGGCTGCCCGGGATCCTGGCGGCTCTGCTTTCTATTCCTCTGGTGGGCTGGATTGGGCGAGCCTTTTTGCCAACCCGGGCGGCCCTCTTGGGCATGGCGGTTTTGCCCCTCTGCTACCTCTGGGTGCAGCAGGGGCGGCTGGTGGGGCAGGATGTGCCCTTGACCTGTCTGGAGCTCTTGGGGATCCTGGCCCTGGTCAACGGCAGCCGCGGCCACCGGCGCTGGTTTTGGTTGGCGGGAGTGGCCTTTGGGCTGGGCCTTTTGATGAAGAGCGCCATGATCCTGCTGCCGGCGGTGGCTTTGATCCCCTACTTGTGGCAGCAGCGGCGGCACTGGCTGGGATCTGCCCAATTTTGGCTGGCAATTGGCCTGGGCCTGGGGATCTTCGGCCTCTGGCTGGTGCCGGCCATGGGGGTGTACGGCACAAAGGTGCTGACCACCTTGGTGGGGAAGGTGTGGGATCTGGGGCGAGAACCTTTCCATGCCGATGCCAGCGGCTGGTACTACTTTTGGCACATCCCGATCCATGGCTTCCCTTGGACAGTTTTGGCCTTGGTGGGAGGCTGGCTGCTGCTGCGGCAAAAGCCGGGATCCACCCTGCTGGTTTGGTCTTTCCCCCTGCTGTTGTTTTTGCTCTTGCAGCTCTACCCCACCAAAACCCCCTACTACACGGTACAGCTCTATCCCTGGCTGGCTCTCCTGGCGGGGGTAGTCCTCGATCAAGCTCTGCCGTTTCCGCTCCGCACCGGCTCGGTGGCAACAGCGGGACGAGGTTCTCGGCGAAACAAACCCCCCCTAGCCCAGGTGCTCTCCTGGGGGCTGGCGGCGGTGGGGACGCTGCTTTTGGGTTTGGGGGTGGCCGTCAGGCGGGACGTCGAGGGACTGGAGCTGCTCCAACCCCATGCCTGGTCGTTGGTGGCAATCGGCCTGTTGTATCTGCTCTTGCCGGTGCTCTGGAGCTGGCGGCGGGTGCTGCACTATGCCGGCGAACTCTGGGTGGGCACGCTTCTAGCTGCCAGCATCCTCACCATGGTCAGCATTGTCCTGCGGCCTGACTTCGGCAATTTCAATCCTGCCTTTGCCCAGCTGGACTGGAAACAGATGCTGGGCTCTGACAAGGGCGATTTCCCCGTAGTGGACATTGGCCGCAGTGGTCTGCCAGATGTCTGTCAGGCCCAGGCCATCGCCTTTTACACCCCCAACCCAGGGCGATGGGTGGATGACGCCGCCCTGCAAGCAGGAGAACATGGGGATTACCTGTGGGTCTCTCCCGTCCAAGCTCAGCAGCTATCGCTCCAGGATTTGGGGCTGCAGCCTTTGGCCGAGGTAGAGGGTTGGCAACTGGTGCGCCGCTTGGGATCAGCCGGCGGGGAGCTTTCTCCCTCTCCCTAGCAAAAGACCCCAAAGGCCACCGCCAGCTTGCCATCCCCCAAAGGAGCCCAGGTTCCCCAGGCAATCGGCAAGGTACCCTTCACGGCTTTGCAGGCTTCTGGGCTGCCATCTAACCGGAACCCCTCAGCTAGAAGCCGCAGCAGCCCCGCACTGTACCCCCCTCAATCCCCCTGCCCCCCGTATACGGGGGGTTGGGAGGGAAGGGGGGGCGGTCGGAGCCGGGTAGTTTACGCAGCTCGGAAAAGCCAGTTGCCGGAGTGGGATCCTGTCGATGGAGGCAGCTCCTTCTCAAGAGCAAACGCCAAGGCTAGAGTCGCTTTGCCATGGGCAAGGTCGGATTCGAACCGACACGGTTTCCCGCCGCATTTTGAGTGCGGTGCGTCTACCAGTTCCGCCACTCGCCCAGGCTTGAACCATTATCCTACTGAACCGGCGAAACCTCGTCAACCACCCCTACGCGCCGGGGGCTTGCTCGAGTTGCTGGGCTTTTTGCCGCAGCTTGCGGGTTTGCTCCATCACCTCCTCCAGATCTTCCTGGGAGAGGCGCTCTACGTAGTTGATCTTGATCTCTTCCAGCAAGTCTTGCAGCAGGGAGCGGATCTCATCCAGAGCATGTTGCTGGGTAAGTTCACCTGCCAAGACTTCGCCAAATCGCCGCAACAGTTGGGCCACCAGCTTGGAGCCGACGGGATCCTCGAAGCTGTTGGTCAAGGCTTTGTAGGTGGTGGTGGTCAGCTCGCCGGCCAGGCGCTCCGTCAGTTGGCTGGGCAGGGATCCGAGGCCGGGCAGCCGTTCCAGGGTTTGCAGGGCGGGGAGTTGTTTGAGCAGGCCATCCAGGTTGTAGCGGAGCCATTGCTCCACCTCCGGCTGAACCTGGGGCAAGACGCGGTAGAGGACGGTGCGAAAAACCAGGTTGGCAATGGCTTCCAGCTCGTTGATCTCGTTGAGGTCGATGTAGCTGCGGGAGGGATCGGCTGCCGGCAGCAGGGGCAGGGATCCCCGCTGGATGGATGCCTGGATTTGGTTGATCACCCGCACGACGATGACCTCGGTCAGGTCTTCGGCGAAGTTGGTGACAAAGCCCTGGCTTACCTGGGCCCGGACCCGCTCCAGATCCAGCAACTGCGCCTGTCCCAGCCGGATGGTGACGGGGATCACCCGCAGCCAGCGCCAAAAGGGCAACAGCAGCAGCACATCGTACCAGCGCCAGAGCATGGCATCCAGCCAATTGACGCCGGTGTAGCGGCGGCTGATGGCCACCGTGCGCAGGACAAATTCCAGCCCAAACAGCAACACAAAGGGAAAATCCAGCAGCGGAAAAAAGTCCACGGGGCTGCCGCTCTCGCCGATGGGGCGGGAGTAGTTGGTCTCGAAGAGGGGGCGCAGCCGGGCCTGGAAAAATTCGATCCCGTCTTTGGGATCGACGCTGGCCAAGTATTCGGCAGTCCAGAAGCGGGCGAAGGCGGCCCTGGCCGAGTCGGCTCCGGGGATGTGCTCCCGCATCAAGTTGAGGATGCGCACAAACTGGCCGGTTTTGTTGGCGGCCTGAAAGGGGTTGGTCTCGATCATCTCGTCGCTCAGTTGCCGCAAGCGGGCCAGGAGCGGCGCCGCCGCTTCCGACTCCACCCCAAAGCGCAGGGTGACCTGGCGCAGCTCATCCACCAGGGCCAAGTAGCGCTGGGTTTCCGGGTTGGGCTCAATGCCTTTCACCGGGTCATACAGGTCGGTTACCGGGGAGCGGCTGGTCTGTTGGGAGAGGATGGGCAGGGGAATGGGAGGGCCAAAGGCGCCGAAGATCTGCACCCGCCCCTGGAGCCAAAAGTCCCGCCAGGGCACGTAGCTGAGGTCGAAGAGCACCCAGCACAGGTTGCCCAGGGCCAGCAGAGCCATTCCTCTTTCGTAGAGGAGCAGCCAGCGACTTCGTCCCTTGCGAACAGAACGTTTGATAATGCGTCGGGCCGCGTTCATGATCTCGGGCAACGGGTCGGGTGAAGCCAGCCCTAGCCTACCACCCCTGGCTTGAGCTTCTCTGGGCCGCGGCAAGCTGTTGCACAACCTGGCCGAACTGCTGCCAGATGGCCTCTGCCTGTGGCCCCACCTGGCGCAGGATCCAGCCCTGACAGACGGGATCCGGAGACTTGACCAGCCAGTGTGGGGATTCTGTCCCGCTGACGTGAACGGTCGGCCAAGTGGGTTCCGGCCAGTCCCCCAGCAAATACAGGGATCCCCAGCAGAGATGGGATCCCAGCACCGACGCGGTGGAGACATGCTGGTGGGGAAAGCGGAGATCGATGTGTTCTTGCAGCCAGAGCTTTTTCTGGCGGCTAGCAGATGGGCTCCCGGCAGCGACCCAAACCCGCAAGCTGCTGGAAAGGCGCCGAAACTGCCAGCATTCCCCCATGGCCAGCCGCCCGGCCGTCCAGATCTCGGCATAGGCCAGGCGGGCACTGGGATCCAGCTCGATCTGCACCTGTTGGCGGAAGTCTGCTCCTGCGCCGGGAATGGTCGGGTGAGGGATCCAGATCAGTTGGCTGGTGGGGGCCAGCTTGACCTTGGCCTGTTGCCGGATCAGGCCGGGGTGGAGGCGGGTTGCCCCCTGGGTGCGAATTGCCAGCCCTGCGCCTGCCCCCAGCTCGATCGCGATGCGGTGGCGATCCCCGCCCAGCAGGCCGCCGTTGGGGTTGCGCAGGTAATAGAGGGGCGGCTCACCGGGGGATCCCAGCCATTGCAGGGGGGCCTGAGAATACTCCCAAATGCGGGCATGTTCGCCTTGGCGGCTGATCTTCAAGAGGGCCTTGCCGAAGGTCACAGGCGGCTTACAGAGGGGGAGTTAGCCTGGATGGGGCAAAAGAGCACCTCCCGCTTCAGCCAGCTTAGGATCTGATCCAGTCCCTCGCCCGTGCGCAGGTTGGTAAAGACAAAGGGCCTGTCTCCCCGCATGCGGCGGGCATCCCGTTCCATCACCCCCAAGTCCGCCCCCACATAGGGCGCCAGGTCGATCCTGTTGATCACCAGCAGGTCGGAGCGGGTGATCCCCGGCCCCCCTTGCGCGGGATCTTGTCCCCTTCGGCCACATCAATAACATAGATGCAGGCATCCACCAGCTCTGGGCTGAAGGTGGCCGCCAAGTTATCCCCTCCCGATTCCACCAAGATGGGATTCAGGGGACAGAAGCGGCGCTCCAGCTCCTGAATGGCATCGAGGTTGAGGGAGGCGTCTTCCCGAATGGCCGTGTGGGGACAGCCGCCGGTCTCCACGCCGATGATCCGCTCCGCCGCCAGCGCCTTGGCCCGCACCAAAAACTCGGCATCTTCGCGGGTATATTAGTCTCCACGGCCAAAGACAAGGGATCCCGCAGTGCCAGACAGAGCTTTTCCACCAGGGCGGTCTTCCCGGATCCCATCGGGCCGCCAATGCCAACCCGCACCGGCTGAGCAGTCTGCGCCATTTTGCCCGACCTCTGATACCTGATACTCTTTTTGGGCATTCTAGAACTAGACGCTTGCAAGGGATCCGGGTATGGTTCGACTTTTGGTGGCAACTGCCGTAGTGCTGGTGGGCTTTCTGGTGGTGAACCGGCTCTACCGCAACCCGCTCAGTTCAGAGCCAAGTCCAGAGCAGGCCAGCCCAGAAGCCGCCCAGCAAGGGATCCCCCAGGGAGGGCCGCTGCAGATCTACCAATCGCGGGAACAGCTCCAGCAAACCCTCAACCAAGGGGCTACAGCTACCCAACAGCAGGTAGAAGCCCTCGAGCAGTCCTTGGGCAATTAGTTGTGGCGGGCAGGAGGAGATATCCCCCAAACGCGCTAAAGTCGAGAATGCTGCAATTTTTTATAGATCATCCATGCGGATCCCTCCTGTTCCTCCGGAAAAAGCCGACAAGCAACTGCAGAAGGTTTACGAAAGCCTAGAAAAAACCTATGGCACCGCCCTCAACCCGCTACAGGTAATGGCCCACAAGCCGCAGCTGATGCGGGCGGTGATGAACCTGTACGGAGCGCTGCACACCGACAACCCCAACCTGCCCGAGGAGCTAAAAGAGCTGGTCAGCATCCGCATTGCCCAGATCAACGGCTGCCGCCACTACTGCCTGCCCTACCACACCCTGCAGGCGCAAAAACACGGCGCCTCCCCGGCCAAAATTGCCGCGGTGGCCCAGGCCCGCACCAGCGCCCTCTACACCGAAGCCGAGAAGCTGGCCATCGAGTACGCCGAGCGCATGACCGTGCCCAGCATGGTGGTGACCGACAGCTTCTTTGCCCGCCTCAAAACCATTTGGTCAGACGAAGATCTGGTGGAGCTCTCGGCCTGGATTGGCTTTATGAACTTCTGGACCAAGGTCATCGCCGCTTTGGATGTGCCTCTGGATCCCATCTTTGCCGAGCAGCTCCAGGCTTCCTAGTTTCCCAGGTGCTGATGAAGGATGGAGGAACTCCCCTCTTTTGCCAAAAAAGGGGGCAGAAGGATAGACACCCTTCCATAAAGGCTGCTGCCTAGGCCCAGTCATCCCGTGTACTGAAGCTGCGGCCGTAGACCTGGCCGCGGGCGTGGATCTGGCGGGTGCGGGCAAACAGCTCCTCTTCGCTCAGGCCCCACTGTTCCAAGATCTGATCCAAATCCCGCTGCAGATCCCAGGCGCCGGGAAAGCCGTGGTAGCGGATGCGCAGACGGGCCACTTCGGCCAGCACCCAATCCGAGGGGGGGCTCTCCTGCACTTGGGCCATCAGCTCGTTGAGAAGAGCCCGATCGGTGTCGTATTGCGGATGCTGCTGCTCCCGTCGAGAGGAGCTGTTTGTAGGGGAACCAGCCATTGCTCTCCCTCCTTTTTTTCACGTTAGCTGAGTCATCAAGAGCTCCTCAATAGCAAGAATTGGGATCCCTGATGGCCCGAGAGCTCGAGGAACCGCGGGAAAGCCGCTATACTGCAAATGTTGCAGACCATAAACATTCTTCAGTTGCGGAGGCGGCGGCCATGCCCATGCCCATGATCGAGACCCGTACTGACCGGATGCTGCTCAACTTTGGGCCGCACCATCCTTCTATGCACGGGGTCTTGCGCCTGCTGGTCACCCTCGATGGCGAAAACATCGTCGACTGCGAGCCGGTGATTGGCTATCTGCACCGCGGCATGGAAAAAATTGCCGAAAACCGCACCGTGGTGCAGTACCTGCCCTACGTCTCCCGCTGGGACTACGGTGCCGGCATGTTCAACGAGGCCATCACCGTCAACGCCGTCGAGAAACTGGCTGGGATCCCGGTGCCCCGGCGGGCCAGCTACCTGCGGGTGATCATGTTGGAGCTGACCCGCATCACCAACCACCTGCTCTGGTTTGGCCCCTTCTTGGCCGACCTGGGCGCCCAAACCCCCTTCCTCTACGCCATGCGGGAGCGGGAGTGGATCTTGGATTTGTTTGAAGCCGTCACCGGCATGCGCCTCATCAACAACAACTACTTCCGCGTCGGGGGCGTGGCGGTGGATCTGCCCTACGGCTGGACGGAAAAATGCCTCGATTTTTGCGAGTACTTCCTGCCCAAGGTAGATGAGTACGAGCGGCTGGTTACCGACAACCCCATCTTCCGCCGGCGGCTGGAAGGGATAGGGGTCATCTCCAAGCAAGATGCCATCAACTGGGGCCTGTCTGGGCCCATGCTGCGGGCCTGCGGCGTCAACTGGGATCTGCGCAAGGTGGATCACTACGAGTGCTACGACGACTTCGACTGGGAGGTGGCGGTTTACCCAGAGGGGGATTGCCTGGCCCGCTATCGAGTGCGCATGAAGGAGATGCGCGAGTCCTGCAAAATTGTGCAGCAGGCGGTGAAGGCCCTGCCCGGTGGCCCCTTTGAAAATCTGGAAGCCAAGCGCATGCTGGAGGGGCCAAAGTCGGAGTGGAACAAGGGCGACTACCAGTTCATCAGCAAAAAGCCCTCGGCCAACTTCAAGATCCCCAAAGGAGAGGCCTACGTACGGGTGGAGAGCGCCAAAGGGGAGCTGGGCATTTACATCGTCGGCGACGACAACGTCTGTCCGTGGCGCTGGAAGATCCGTCCACCCGGCTTTGTCAACCTGCAGGTGTTGCCTCAGCTCATTCGCGGCATGAAGGTGGCCGACATGATCGCCATCTTGGGCAGCATCGACATCATTATGGGGGAGGTGGATCGCTAAGATACTCGTAGGAAAGGGAGGACAAGGGCGATGGCCTGGGCGATCTTGCTTCTGCCGCTCCTGATTGTCGTAACTATTGCCGCGATTATCGGTCCCAAGCAATGGGCCAAGTACCAAGAAGAAAGGCGCCGCCGCGCCGAAGAGTTATCCGACGCCCGCCTGCAGGCCATCATTCAGCAGGAGCTGCGCCGCCGCCACCGTCCCCCTCAGTCGGATCCCAACGGCAAAGCCTAGTTAGATCCACAGACTCCAGTGCCTTTTTTGACTCACCGTCTCTAGGGAGCCACTCAACCCCATGACAACCGCCGGCATTGACCTACAGCTTGGTTTTGAAACAGCCCTGCAAAACTTGGGCCTGAGCCCAGGCGCTGCCCACGCTTTGTGGGTACCTTTGCCCATGTTGCTCATGGTCATCGCCGCCACCTTAGGAGTGATGGTCATGACCTGGCTAGAGCGGAAGATCTCGGCGGCGGCCCAGCAGCGGATTGGCCCCAACATGGCCGGGCCACAGGGGGTACTGATCCCGATTGCCGATGGCATCAAGCTCTTGACGAAGGAAGATGTGCTGCCCAGCTTGGCCGACCCAGTTTTGTTCACGCTGGGGCCGATCCTGGTTTTCCTGCCGGTCTTTTTGTGTTATCTGGTGGTTCCCTTCGGCCAGAACCTATTGATCTCCAACATCGCCATCGGGGTGTTTTTCTTGATCGCCACCTCCAGCGTGCAGCCCATCGGCCTGTTGATGTCGGGCTACGGCTCCAACAACAAGTATTCTCTGCTGGGGGGGCTGCGGGCGGCGGCCCAGTCAATTAGCTACGAACTGCCCTTGGCCTTGTCGGTGCTGGCGGTGGTGCTGATGAGCAACGGCCTGGACACCGTGGGGATCGTGGAGCAGCAGAGTGGGCTGGGGATCCTCAGTTGGAACGTGTGGCGGCAGCCGATTGGCTTTGTCATTTTCCTGATCTCGGCGCTGGCGGAAACCGAACGGATCCCCTTTGATTTGCCGGAAGCCGAAGAGGAGCTGGTGGCCGGCTACCAGACGGAGTACTCCGGCATGAAATTTGCCCTGTTTTACCTGGGATCCTACGCCAACTTGCTGCTGGCCTCTCTCATTGCGGCGGTGTTGTACTTGGGCGGCTGGTCGTTTGTGGTGCCGGTGGAAACAATTGCCGCCTGGCTCGGGATCCCGTTGGACAACCCCTTTTTGCAGATCGGCGCGGCGGTGTTGGGCATTCTCATGACGATGGTCAAGGCTTTTATCTTTGTGTTTTTGGCCATCCTCTTGCGCTGGACCCTGCCGCGGGTGCGCATTGACCAGCTGTTGGATTTGGGGTGGAAATTTCTGCTGCCCGTCTCGTTTGTGAATTTGCTGTTGACGGCGGCTTTGAAACTTGCCTTCCCGAGCGTTTTCGGGGGTTGAATGAAAAGTAAAGAAAGCGAGAGAGGGAGAGGACAGGCCATGACTTTTCTCAAGCGCGTTGGCGAATACGTAAGCGATGCCTTCAAAGCAGCCAAGTACATCGGTCAGGGGATGGGAGTGGTCTTCGACCATATGAACCGCCGGCCTGTAACTGTCCAGTATCCCTTTGAGAAGCTGATCCCCTCTGAGCGCTTTCGGGGACGCATTCACTTTGAGTTCGATAAGTGCATTGCCTGCGAGATCTGTGTTCGGGTTTGCCCCATCGACCTGCCGGTGGTGGACTGGGTCTACAACACCGAGCTGAAGAAGAAAGAGCTCTACAGTTACAGCATCGATTTTGGGGTGTGCATTTTCTGCGCCAATTGCGTGGAGTTTTGCCCCACCAACTGCCTCTCGGTTACCGAAGACTATGAACTGGCCACCTACGACCGCCACGAGCTGAACTACCACCAGGTGGCGCTGGGCCGCTTGCCTTCCAAGGTCACGGAAGACCCGATGGTGACGCCGCTGCGGGAGTTTGCCTATCTGCCCAAGGGGGTGATCGATCCCCACGAGCTGCCTGCCGGATCTCAGCGGGCCGGCAAGCGACCGGAGGAGATTCTGGCCGAGATGAAAGCAGCCAAAGAGGCGGAAGCGAAATCAGCCAAGGCCGCCGTAGAATAGCCTGAACAGATGACCGGGATCCCTGGAGTAGGGATCCCGTCTGTTTGTATATGGGTGGTTCGGCAGCGGTATTGTCGTCTCAAGTAAGACTACAGCTTTTTCACTTTCCAAACACTCGGCACTGCTGTCCCTCACCCCCGACCCCTCTCCCAGGGGGAGAGGGGATGTAGACTCTGCTTTAAGAAGGTGTTTTGTGGCTACTATGGCTGTTTGAACTTGTGGGAGAAAAGTTTTCTGGATCCCTGAGTCAAGAATTAATTTGAATGGGGGTGTCCAAGATGGATGGATGCCAGCTTTAGCTAACTTTAGGGAAAGGAAAAGGTAAACCTACCTGCCAAGCCAGGAGAGGTGGCCGATCCGCTGAAGGTTTGTGCGGCGCTTCCGCTTTTGCGAACCGTTACGGTGAACGGAACGGGAGCGGTTACCTGCGAACAGCGACGGAACAAGCTCACCTCAATAAACCTCAATAAGGTACAGGCCTGAGGGCGGGCTGGAGGCCCAAAAGACATTCTCCACAGGGTTTTCCGTTACGGCAACGCAGTCGGCATTGGCATCCACGTCCAGCCGTCCTCCAGAAGGGATAACCCGATTGTTAAAAAACACCGTCTGCTGCCCGGGATCCGTGACATATAAGTCAAGCTCATCGATAGTGTTCCAGGCTAGAGTAATCTGAATAGGGCCGGTGCCGAGCACCCGAGGAGTTGGCGATGGCCTCGGAGTGGGGGTAGGAGCCAGGGTTGGGGCAGGTGTAACTGTCGGTATCGGGGCAGGAGCCAGGGTTGGGGCAGGTGTAACTGTCGGTATCGGGGTAGGCGCAGATCCGCCGCCGATCCTCTCAGCAAAGTTGCCCTGGAAGCTGTTGCCGGCCAAGTAGGCAGCGACTACTGCCTCTGGCGTGCCGGGGGCCACTTGAATGGCTACCCCCGCGCCCTCGCCCCGAGCTAGGAACGTATTCCCAACAATGGTGCGAGCCTGGGTTCCTTGCAAAATGCGAATGCCGACACTGCCGACTATCCTGCCCACGCCGATCCGGTTGGATTGAATCGCTGGCGCCGATCCCGCTCCATCCAGTTGGATCCCGGTGGTGCCAGCCATGTCTCTTTGCCGCGCCTGCAACGCCAAGCCAGCCGCGGCGGTGGCTGGATCCCCTTCGATCTGGTTGTTGCGGAAGATCCCGCCGGAGTTGTTGCTGTAGCGAACTGCCAAAGCTCCCAAAGCTTGCAGAAGGATCGCGTTGTTCTCCAGGAGCGGGTTACTCCCCGGCACAGTGCCTACACCTACGCCTCCTGCCTTGCTGACACTGACTGAGATGCTTGCAATACGGCCACTGCCCGAGACCTGCACACAGGGATCCAAAAATTGCTGGCAAAAAATCTGGGCCAATTGGTTTAAAGCTCCCTCCAAAACGGCAGCGTTGCCGTTGACCAAGATGTTGGAGCGGGGGTCGTTGAGGGTAACCTTGCTCGGCTGAAAGGTGCCACCGTTGACCTGCACCCTTCCGCCTTCCAACACCACCTCCACCCCTTGCAGGCTGGTTTGGCTGGCTACGATCACGTCGAACAACCCGGCCAGGATCTCATAAGCTGTGGAGCTGGTAATCCGAATCCGCCCGCCATTGGTGCCGTCGCCCCCATCCAAGGCCAGATCCTTCTCTAGCCTCTCCTTGCCCGCCCCCAAAATCTGGATCAGCACCTCTAGCCCCTCTGTGGCATTTTGCAGCCGCTGCGCCTGTGCCACAGCATCGGCCAGCTTGGTAAAGGGGCCCTTGGCTGGATCCACTTGCAGGATGACGGGCCCACCACCTGGCGATGGTGGGGGAGGAGAGTTGCCCGTGCCTCCTCCTCCACAGCCGAAAGCGATCCCTGCCAACAGAGTCAGCAAGAGGGAACCGGTTCGCCAGCTAGATCGGGATACTTGGCCGTCTGTGGAAAGGGGGCCTTTCATCGGTGGAAAATCCTTGGCAAGTCCCTATCGGTCAAGCCTATCAGAACTGCGGATACCTAGAGCCCGGATGAACCCCTGGGATCCAATTCTCTCAAGCAGAGCCTCCCAAAAGGGATCCCTGCCCTATTGAACTTGGCAGAGGATCCGCAATCAGTACAGTTAAAATTTCTTCGAGAAATTTGGAGTTCTAGGGGGGCTGCCCCAAGTAACTCGACAGGGGGTTGCTGAAGGAAGGGTTGCCGGCCAACCACGACCTGCAACAATGGCAAGCAGACCAGGGTAGACGCTGAGCCGCTATATCCTGAGAACGGGTCCAGATAGGGTTACAGGTCAGCCATGTCCTCTTTCGTTCGCTCGGTTGCGCCGCAGCAGCTAGCTGCCCGCCTGAGGGATCCCGAGGCTGGCCCTCTGCAACTCATCGATGTGCGGGAACCGGCCGAGTTGGAGTTGGCCAATCTCAGTGCCCTCGGGTTTCGCAACTACCCCTTGAGCCAGTACCAAGAGTGGCGCGAGCAAATCTTGAGGGAGCTCGATCCCCATTGTCCAACCTTTGTCCTCTGCCACCACGGCATCCGCTCTGCCCAAGTGAGCCAGTGGCTGCTGGCCAACGGCTTCAGCCAGGTCTACAACATCAGCGGCGGCATCCACGCCTGGGCTCTTGAGGTGGATCCCAGCCTGCCCACTTATTGAGCTTCTACAGCGTCAGGGATCCCACCTTTTGTTCTAACAACTGGGCCAGATCTTGCAAGAAGGCCGCCGCGTGGGCGCCGTAAATAACGCGGTGGTCGCAGGTGAGGTTGACCTGCATCTGGGAGCGGATGGCGATGGCTTTTTCTGGTGTGGCCACCACGGTGGGGCGAGCAGCGCCGACGGCCAAAATAGCTCCTTGGTTGGGAGGCAGGATGGCGTCGAAGCGATCCACCCCAAACATGCCCAGGTTGGAGAGGGTAAAGGTGCCGCTGTTGTACTCCTCCGGCTGCAGTTGCTTGCGCCGCGCCCGCTCCACCAGATCCTTCCAGCGGCGGGAGATCTCGTAGAGATCGGTCCGGTTGGCCTGCTTGAGCACAGGGGTGATCAGGCCGCCGTCTTCCATGGCCACCGCCACGGCAATGTTGATCTCGGCTTTGTAGTGGATCCCGTTTTCCGTGTAGCTGGCGTTGAGGAGGGGATGCTTTTCTAGGGTCAGGGCCACCGCTTTCACCAAAAGGGCCGTCAGGGTTACCCCTTTGGGCTTCACCTGTTGGTAAAGCTGATCCAGGCTGTCGGTGGTGATGGTGTAGCCGACGTGGAACACCGGCACGCCCAAGCTGGCGTTCATGTTGCGCACCACCGCCGCCTGCAACGTGCTCAAGGGAACCACTTCTCCCAACGGGGCAGCCGCAGAGACAGGGGGGGGAGCTGCCGCTTGCGTAGAGGCGGCCTGAGCTGCAGCCCGCTCCACATCTTCGGCCACGATGCGCCCACCAGGGCCGGAGCCGCGCACCGTGCGCAGGTCGATCCCCAGGCTTTCTGCCAATTTTTTCGCCCGTGGGGAAGCCAGGATCCGCTGGGATCCGGCCCCGTTGGAGCCAGTTGGAAGGGTGGGGGTGGGGATCGCCGCAGGGACAGGGGTTGGCTGTTGAACTGTGGGGGTGGGGACTGCAGTAGGTGCAGTTGCCGGTAGAGCACCCTTAGAGAGGGCCTTGGCTCGCTCTTGGGCCTCGGCCACCTCCGCTTCGGTTTCGGCAATGAGGGCGATGGGGGCGCCCACCGGCGCCGATTCCCCTGCCGGTACCAGGATGCTGGCCAGAATGCCGCTGTGGAAAGACTCCACGTCCATGTCCGCCTTGTCCGACTCCACCACCAGGATGTTTTCCCCTTTCTCCACCCGGTCGCCGGGGTTTTTCAGCCAGGCGACGATCTTGCCCGTTTCCATGGTGGAGCTGAGGGCCGGCATGGAGAGTTCGTGGATCATGGCGGGGATGGCAACACAGCAGAGAAGATTGTAACCCAGCAGACGGGATCCCGGCGCCGCCCCCTGGGCCTATCGGCCAGCTTCTGCCTCGGCCACCACCAACAGGGTTTTCAGCAGGGAATCGGGGTTGAGGCTGATGGAGTCGATCCCCTGCTGCACCAGGAAGCGGGCAAAGTCGGGGTAGTCGCTGGGGGCTTGTCCACAGATGCCGATCTTGCGCCCGTGGCTTTTCACCGTCTGGATTACCTGGGCGATCAGCCGCTTAACGGCCTCGTGGCGCTCGTCAAAAAGATGGGCCACCAGGGCCGAGTCGCGGTCCAACCCCAGGGTAAGCTGGGTGAGGTCGTTGGAGCCGATGGAGAAGCCGTCGAAGATCTGGCAGAACTCGTCGGCCAGGATGACGTTGCTGGGCAGCTCGCACATGACGTACACCTGCAGGCCGTTTTCCCCCCGCACCAGGCCGTGGCGGGCCATCTCCTCCAGCACCCTGTGTCCCTCTTCGGGGGTGCGGCAGAAGGGGATCATCAAGATGACGTTGGCCAGGCCCATCTCGTCCCGCACCCGTTTCATGGCCCGGCACTCCAGCGCAAAGCCGTCGCGGTAGCGGGGATCGGTGTAGCGGGAGGCCCCCCGCCAGCCAATCATCGGGTTTTCCTCGTGAGGCTCGTAGCGGGATCCGCCCAGCAGGTGGGCGTATTCGTTGCTCTTGAAGTCCGATAGCCGCACAATCACCGGCTTGGGGTAGAAGGCAGCGGCGATGGTGGCCACTCCCTGGGCCAGCTTGTCCACAAAGTACTCCGGCTTGTCAGAATACTGGGCGGTGAGCTCTGCCAGGCGCGGCTCCTCCTTGACCGCCTCCTCGTAGTGAACCAACGCTAGAGGGTGCACCTGGATGTGGTTGGCGATGATGAACTCCAGCCGCGCCAGACCCACGCCATCGCAAGGGATCTCGCTGAGGCCAAAGGCTTTTTCCGGGTTGCCCACGTTCATCATCAGTTGGGTGCGGGGGCGGGGCAGCTCCTCGAGGGGGATCTCTGTAACTTCATAGGACAGCAAGCCAGGATAGACGCGCCCTTCCTCCCCTTCGGCGCAGGAGATGGTGATGGGATCGCCGGAGCGGAGCACCTGCGTGGCGTTGCCGCAGCCAACAATGGCCGGGATCCCCAGCTCGCGGGCGATGATGGCCGCATGGCAGGTGCGCCCCCCTTGGTTGGTGACAATGGCGCTGGCCTTTTTCATGATCGGCTCCCAGTCGGGATCTGTTTTCTCCGTCACCAGCACCTCGCCCGCTTGGAACTGATCCGAGCGGCGCACATCCAAAATGACCCGAGCTGTGCCCTGGCCAATGGCCTCCCCCACTGCTCGTCCCCGAACCAGGGGTTCTGGGCGCGCCTGTGGCTGCGTCAAGCGATAGGTCTTGAGGCGGTTGGCCGCCTTTTGGGACTGCACCGTCTCGGGGCGGGCCTGGACAATGAACAGCTCGCCCGTGATCCCATCTTTGGCCCACTCGATGTCCATGGGAGTGAAGCGGCCCCGCAGCGCCGAGTAGTGCTCTTCGATGAGGCAAGCCCAGCGAGCCAACTCCAGGATCTCGTCGTCCTTGAGGGCATATTGCCGGCGCAGGCTTTCGGGGACGGGTACGTTTCTGGTGAAACGGGATCCCTCCTCGTCGTAGACCAGCTTCAGGGCTTTGCTGCCCAGCTTGCGCGAGAGGATGGGCCGCAGCCCCTGCTTCAGGGTAGGCTTAAAGACCACGTATTCGTCGGGGTTGACGATCCCTTGCACCACGTTTTCCCCCAGCCCGTAGGCGGCGGTGATCAGCACCGCGTCTTTAAAGCCCGTTTCTGGGTCGATGGAGAACATCACCCCCGAGCAGGCCAAGTCCGAGCGCACCATCTTCTGCACCCCCACCGAGAGGGCCACCTGGAAGTGGTCGAAGCCCTTGATCTGGCGGTAGGAGATGGCCCGGTCGGTAAACAGGCTGGCAAAGCAGCGGTGGCAGGCCTGCAGCACCGCCTTGATCCCGTGCACGTTGAGGTAGGTCTCCTGCTGGCCGGCAAAGCTGGCATCCGGCAGGTCTTCGGCGGTGGCGCTGGAGCGCACCGCCACATCGGTGTCAGGGCCGTAGCGCTCGCACAGCTTCTGGTAGGCTTCGGCAATGGCCTGCTCCAGCTCCAGTGGGAAAGGTGTCTGCAGGATCAAGGTGCGGGCAGCTTTGCCCCGCTCGCGCAGGTTCCGCACATCCTCGATGTCTAGGTCCTTGAAGATCTCCCGCAGCTTCTCCTCGAGGCCGCCAGCGGCAATGAACTGGCGGTAGGCATGGGCGGTGGTGGCAAACCCCAGGGGCACGCGGATCCCTTTGGGGGCTAGCTGCTGCAGCATTTCTCCCAAGGAGGCGTTTTTCCCGCCCACCTGGGCCACGTCCCGCAGCCCCACTTCGGTGAGGGGCACAACCAAGGGCGGCTCTGAGCCAAGCTGGCGTTGAGAGGGCTGTTGAAGTTGGGATCCCAGCGTTGCTCCATCCAACATGCCTTGCCTCCTTGTACCCAGCGGACCAACTGTGCAATAAGTGCTGCAACACTTGCGTGTAGCAAGAAACTTTCCCCAGCCAGAATCTGGCCCGGCTTTAAGGAGCTATACCCCCACTGTACTGAGGGTTTTTCTCTGGTTAAAATCCCGGCACAGCCCCCTAGAGAAACCTGAGAAGGAGATGACACAAAGCCAATCCTGCCAAGATCCTGCTGAGAAAGCTGACACAAATCTTCGACCTTTTTTACCTAATGCAAAAGTAACCGCTCTGCCACAATGTTTTCAAAGCAGCAGTTTGCGGAAACAGGGCAAATGGAAGGCCTCAGGGATCCGGTGGCAGCAATTCGCCAGGTAAGAGTGACGGAAAAACAGCAGGGCTTGCGGCTGGATCGCGGGTTGGCAGAACAACTGCCCGATCTATCTCGCTCGCGCCTGCAGCAGCTCATCCGCCAGGGCCAGGTTTGGCTCAATGGTCAGCCCTGCCTGGATAAGGATCGCCCCCTGCAAGCGGGGGATCAGCTCGAGGTGCGGATCCCGCCAGCCACCCCAACCTCGTTGCAGCCGGAACCGATCCCCTTGGACATCCTCTACGAAGACGAGGATCTCCTTGTCATCAACAAGCCGCGCGGCCTGGTGGTGCATCCTGCTCCCGGACACGCCAGCGGCACCCTGGTGCATGCGCTGCTGGCCCATTGTTCTCACCTTTCGGGGATCAACGGCGAACTGCGTCCGGGGATTGTCCATCGCCTGGACAAAGACACCACCGGCGCCCTGGTGATTGCCAAACACGATCAGGCTCACCAGCACCTGCAGGCCCAAATTCAAGCCAAAACTGCCCGGCGCATCTACCTGGGAGTGGTGTTTGGGCGTCCTGCCCAGAGCCAAGGCACTATCTCTGCCCCCATTGGGAGGCACCCGGTGGATCGGCAGAAGATGGCCGTCCTGCCCCCCGGCCAAGGGCGAGCGGCGGTAACCCACTGGCAGGTGCTGGAGCGCCTGGGCAACTACACCCTAATGCAGTTTGAGCTGGAGACCGGTCGCACCCATCAGATTCGGGTGCATGCCGCCCACCTGCACCTGCCCATTGTTGGGGATCCCCTCTACACCCAGAGCAAAACCAGCCCCGTCAAACTCAGCGGCCAAGCTCTGCATGCCTGGAAGCTCTCCTTTGTCCACCCGCGCACCGGCCAGCCGCTGCAGGTTACCGCCCCTCTGCCGGAAGAGTTCGAGCGGCTGCTACGGCAGTTGCGCAGCCAGGCCGGCTAGGCAGCCTCAGAGGTCGCTCTCCGCTCTGTCTAGCCTGTCCAATTGGGGTTCATGCTGATCCCCGTCCCCAAGAAGTTTCAGCCTTCAGCAAATCTTTAGAGAAGTCGGAAGTATTTTTGCCAGGTGAGTTGTTTAGAATGCGCTCATCCTGGCCAAGGTAAGCAATGCTACGTCAGATAGAGCGGATCCTGAAGCTAGATATGCTGCTGCGCTCCGGACAGCGAAAGACAGCCGCTTCGCTGGCTGAGGCTTTGGAGGTAAGTAAACTACCCGACACCCGCGCTATGCGCAGGGTGCGGGCTTTATCCCAATCCCTAGCGGCCCCAGAGGACAGCTAAGTTTCGGAATTTCAGGCGAGTTTACAGTCGCCCCAAGGAGAGAGATTACTTGAGCAGCGTTATGGTCAGCATCCCCTTCCCACCCGCAGTGTCCACACTTGAACAACTTGCCGCTGCGGTAGGACTTACCCTGCTCAGGGTGGATGTGCAGGCATTTATGGCAGGTCTGCGACGTGTAGGCAGGCGGCACCAGCACCACAGGTACTCCAGCAATGGCAGCCTTGTAGGTCACAAACATCCTGAGTTGGTAGAACGCCCAGTTATTGGTTCTGCGGCGCTCAGCTTTACTCCGAGGTTTCTGATTCAAGCGCTCTCGGATGTCTGTCAAGTCTTCAAAAGCCAGTGCCGCACCAATAGCCTGGGCATCCCTGACCAAGGTTTTGCTGATGTTATGGTTCAGCCATGTCTGGTAGCGCCGTTCTCTCCCAGAGAGCCTTCTCAGCAGCCTCCTAGAGCTGCGAGTGCGTTTGGATTGAACCTTGGCGCGTACACGGCTGAACCGGTCACGGACGGCCTGGATGTGTTCTCCACTCCAAGAGCGCCCGTTGCTAGCGGTGGCGATATCCCGCCTGCCCAAGTCAACTCCGATTACCTTTGGAGTTTTGCCAGTCGGGGGAGTGTCCAACTCAACCGCAATGTTGATGTAGTAGTCCCCTTGCTTGGTCTTGGACAGAGTAGCGCTGGTGGGTGTTTGCCCCCGCAGCAAAGCGATTTGATAACCGCCAATCTTGAGCTTGAGCCAAACCCGTCCGCTCATCAGGGTCACGCCCACGGCTTGGTCGGACTCTCGGTACTTAAAAGTACGCACATCCAAAGTCAGGCTGGTGGGGCGAAACTTGTGGACTTGTTTCACCGCTTTGGCGTTGCTAATCACACGGCGGAGCGCCTGACAGACGTGGTTGGCTTTCAGCCCCGTTGCTGCCCTTACCGGCCGATAGACCAAGTGGTGCAGCTTGGCGGTGTTCCAGCAGTTCTTTTGTTTGGCGGTGTCGAGAATCTGGTTGCAAGCATTCGCAAAGCCCTGCAAAGTGCGGTCAATTTCTTGACGCAACTCTTGTGGGACTATCAGCTTGCAACGTACAGAGATAATCTGGCTCATGGGCTTATTGTAGCTCATCCAGGCTTTGACTAGCAGGCGGGCTTTCCTCCCGGCACCAAGCCTGCGGCTATGGTGCGGGCCTCCAGCCCGAAAATAGGTGAACGAACGGTTCGAGCGGATATTAGTTTCTTGAAGGATCGCTTTCAAGCCCCCATCAAAGTCAGCCGTGAAAAAGGGTATCACTACACTGATCGGGAATGGCGCTTGCCGACGATACCCCTCACTAAGGGGGAGCTGTTTGCCCTGACTTTGGGAGCGAGAATGCTGGAAGCCTACGCCGGATCGGCCTATGCCCCGCAGTTGCGCTCGGCAATTGGGCGGTTGGCGCAACGGCTTCCAGAGCAGGAGTGGCTGGATCTCCAGCAGCTAGCCGATGAGCGGCTCATCTTTCGGGCAGGGGCAGAAACCCATCTGGATTGGGAGATTTGGCAGCGGTTGGAGGATGCCTGTCGGGAGAAAAGACGAGTGTGGATGCGCTATCGCACCGCCAGCCGAGGCGATCAAGTGTCGGAACGGGAGTTGGATCCCTATCTCTTGCACATCTACCGCGGCACCAATCCCTACGTGATTGGCTGGTGCCACAAAAGACAAGAAGTGCGCTGGTTCGTTGTCCCCACACCCGTGGGGGTGAACCGACAAATACAGCCAGCTGGTGCGTCATTTGCCGAGTTGTCCCCACACCCGTGGGGGTGAACCAGGCGTTGCGCCAAGGTTCACCTATTCCCCGGAGAGTTGTCCCCACACCCGTGGGGGTGAACCGCCCTACCAAACGCGCGTCTCGAAAGACCTCTGCCCGTTGTCCCCACACCCGTGGGGGTGAACCGCTGCTAATCCGACCAGTAATCGACACTGGAATCACGTTGTCCCCACACCCGTGGGGGTGAACCGGCCACCCGTCGCACCGCGTCGGCCAGGTTGGGCAGTTGTCCCCACACCCGTGGGGGTGAACCGGTGGTGCTGGTGCGCCCCGCCGGCTCCAGTTTGGGTTGTCCCCACACCCGTGGGGGTGAACCAATCTATGAGCCCCCTGGTAGTTCTCCTGCTGTACGTTGTCCCCACATCTGTGGGAGTAGCCGGCTAGACAATTAAGACAATCTCACATCTACCGGGATCCCTTGCCTAGGTGGGCGACACTGGGGCTAGGTCGCAGAAGCGCGATATCTAAGGAGGGGAGTATGAGCAGGAGCTTGCTGGAGCAGTTGCGAGAGATGACGGTGGTGGTGGCCGACACGGGGGATATCAACGCCATCGAGACCTTTAAGCCGCAGGATGCCACCACCAATCCCTCTTTGATTACAGCAGCCGCCCAAATGCCCCAGTACCAGGGCATTGTCGATGAGACCTTGCTCAAGGCCCGCCAAGACCTGGGATCCAAAGCCGACACCAAAGCCGTGGTGGCCCACGCCATCGACCAACTGGCGGTGGCCTTTGGCGTGCGCATTTTGTCCATCATCCCCGGTCGGGTTTCGACGGAGGTGGACGCCCGGCTCTCCTACGACACAGCAGCCACCGTGGCCAAGGCCCGCCATCTCATCGAGCTCTACAAGGCGGCAGGGGCGGATCCCAAGCGGGTGCTCATTAAGATTGCGGCTACTTGGGAAGGGATCCGCGCCGCCGAGATCCTGGAAAAAGAAGGGATCCACTGCAACCTGACTTTGATGTTTGGCCTGCACCAGGCCATTGCCTGCGCCGAAGCGGGGGTAACCCTCATCTCGCCCTTTGTGGGCCGCATCCTGGATTGGTACAAAAAACACACAGGCCGGGAGAGCTACCCGCCCGCCGAAGATCCAGGCGTGCAGTCGGTAACCCAGATCTACAACTATCTGCGCAAATACGATTACCCAACGGAAGTGATGGGGGCCAGCTTCCGCAACATTGGCGAGATCATCGAGCTGGCCGGCTGCGATCTCCTAACCATCTCGCCGGCTTTGTTGGCGGAGCTGCAAAACACCGAGGGCCACCTGGAGCGCAAGCTGGATCCGGAAAAAGCTAAGAAAATGGATATTCCCCGCCTGGTGATGGATCGGGCCACCTTCGACCAGATGCACCGGGAAAACCGCATGGCCTCGGAAAAACTAGAAGAAGGGATCCAGGGCTTCTCCAAGGCGCTGGAGGTGCTGGAAAAACTGCTCACCGAGCGGCTGCAGAAGCTGGAGGGCGCCAAGGAAACGATTACCCACGCCGCCCAGGATGTCTTCCGCATCTACGACCTGGATGGGGATGGCTTCATCACCCGCGAGGAGTGGATGGGAGCAGATCGCGTCTTCGATGCCCTCGACACTAACCAAGATGGCAAAATTACTCCCGAAGAAATGCTGGTCGGACTGGGGGCAGCCGTTTATCTGAGAAATTAGCCAGGCAAGCAAGCCCTATGGGCGAGAGCTTTCGCCGCTTTGGAGACGCAGTAGCCGCCCTGGAGGCCCAGGCCCGCCGCTGGATTGCCCAGTATCTGCAGGGGATCCCTTACGATCCGCCGCCGGGGCCGGCGGCCAGACAAGTGCTGCACTGGATCGAGACCGACTTGCTCCCTCGGCTGCAGCAAACCCCCCAGGAGCTGAGGCATCTCCTGCACGGGCTCAACGGCGGCTATGTGCCCAGCGGCCCTTCCGGTGCCCCCACCCGGGGCCGGGTGGAGGTGTTGCCCACCGGGCGCAACTTCTACTCGGTGGATATCCGCGCCATCCCTACCCCCACCGCCTGGCAGGTTGGCTCGCTGGCTGCCGAGCGGCTGGTGGAGCGCTACGTGCAAGAGCAGGGGGAATATCCCCGCCACCTGGGCCTATCCGTTTGGGGCACCTCTACCCTGCGCACCGGCGGCGACGACTGGGCCGAGGCGCTGGCGCTCTTGGGAGTCAGGCCCCGCTGGGAGGGGGGACGGGTGGTGGATATTGAGATTTTGCCCGTGGCGGTTTTGGGCCGGCCCCGCGTGGATGTAACCCTGCGCATTTCTGGGTTCTTTCGCGATGCTTTTCCCAACCTGATTGCCCTCTTCGACCGCGCCGTGCAGGCCGTGGCCGCCCTGGAGGAGCCGGAAAGCGACAACCCCCTGCGGGCCCAGGTGCTGGCCGATACCCAGTACTGGCAGGAGCAAGGGATCCCGCCTTCAGAAGCGGCAAAGCAAGCGCGGCTGCGCATCTTTGGCTCCAAGCCGGGGGCCTACGGAGCCGGCCTGCAGGGGCTGATCGAGGCGCAAAACTGGGAAACGGAAGCGGATCTGGCCCGCGCCTACCTCAACTGGAGCAGCTACGCCTACCGGGCCGAGGGCGAAGGAGAGCCGGCCCCCGCAGCCCTGCGGCGGCAACTGGCCCGCCTGCAAATTGTCCTGCACAACCAAGACAACCGCGAGCACGATCTCCTTGACTCGGACGACTACTACCAGTTTCAGGGAGGCATGGTGGCAGCGGTGCGGGCGCTCCAGGGCCGCAACCCCCAGATCTACTTCGGGGATCACGCCCGTCCCCACAACCCCAAGATCCGCACCCTGGCCGAAGAAATCGACCGCGTCTACCGCGCCCGCGTCGTCAACCCCAAGTGGATTGCCGGCGTGATGCGCCACGGCTACAAAGGCGCCTTCGAGATGGCCGCCACCCTGGACTACCTCTTCGCCTACGACGTCACCACCCACGCCGTGCCGGACTTTATGTACGCTGGCCTGGCCCGCGCCTACTTGCTGGATCCCCGGGTGCAGCAGTTTTTGCGCAACCACAACCCTTGGGCGCTGCGGGACATGAGCGAGCGGCTGCTGGAAGCCCACCAGCGGGGCTACTGGCAAGAGCAGGCGCCGGAGCTGGTGCCCCACCTAGAAGCCCTGATGCTGGAGACGGAAGCCCGCCTGGAGGCTACCCAGGGATCCCTGGCGGGGGAAGGTTAAGTTCGGCTAAGATGCTCTCAGCAAACCAGACGCGGAGGGATCCCGATCCATGAGCAAAGCCAAGCTGTTGCGAGAGATTCTGGGGCCCCTGCTGGAAGATTACCGCTACTGGTTTGAGCGCTCTCGTCGCTTTTTGCAAGAAGAAACTTTAGAATTCATCAGCCCAGAGGCGCAGCAGGCCCTCCTGGAGCGGGTTTTGGCTGCCCAAGCGGAGCTCCAGGCAGCGGAAGCCCTCTATCAGTTGTCGGATAATGAAGTTGGCGTTGACCCGGCCCTGATGGCAAAATGGCATCGCCTGCTGATGGAGTGCGCCGAGCTGGGCCGTCGCTTTCGCCAAATTCACCCCTCCTCCGACTCATCTGACCCGTGATGCTGCAGATCCTCTACCTCATCGCTTTTGTGGCCATTGCCTTTGTAGCCCTGCGCAACCTGGTGGCCAACGTGGTTACTCTGAGCAAAGAAGAGCGCAAGGCCTCGCCACGTCGAGGCCGCCGGCAGGTGCCCCACCCAGAGCTGTTGGATGAAGAAGGCAACCTGACGGAAGAGCCCTTGCTGGTCATTCGCTCGGCCAGCTTGGAAGAGGCCCGCAGCCGCCTGGAGGATCTCTACTCTGGCTCTCCCGACGAGGACTAAAAAAGGGAGTTCAAGAGCGGCGCAGGAGCTCCCCCTTTCTCGGTGTCGGCCCGAGTCAGGTGTGGGGGTGAGCAGCCTTTCCTGGATGAAGTTGCAGTAAAACATTTGGCGCCGAGAACTATCCCCAACTCCCCTCTCCCTCAGGGAGAGGGGCCAGGGGTGAGGGCAGCGGCGCGGGGCGCTTGGGTAGGCAGCAAGGTATCTTAATCTTGTCTGAGACAACTGCAGTCAATCTGGTTCTTCACCCAGTGGCCTCTGGAGCTGGCCTGCAGCGTTTGCGCAAACGTCACCAATGGGATCCGATTCCAGTTCCGATTTCGAGGTGGCAGCCGTCCTGGAGGCGGTGCTGAGCAAGCTGAAGGTTTTGGCGGAGACGGGACAGACCTTTGGCCAGCCGATTACCATTGGCGACACAACGATTGTCCCCTACGTGTCGCTCTACTTTGGCGTTGGGGGAGGAGGGGGCCATTTTGGCAAAACGGCCAGCGGCTTTCGCAGCAACGGACGGGATCCGGCCAGCCTGTTTGGCGGAGCGGGGGGCGGGGTGCGCATCGAGCCGGTGGGCTTTTTGGTGATCCGGGGGGAGCGGGTGGAGCTGCTAACCACGGCCCAAAAGCCCAGCCAGTGGAGCCAGCTTGGCGAGACTATAGTTCCCCTGCTGCAGCAGTGGTTGCAAAGCCGGGCCGACAACTCCTCATCCTCAAATGACCAGCCAAATGACTAGCCGCGAATGAAGAGGCGGGATCCCTGGGGGGAGGGCTGCACGTCGATGCGGTGGGGAAAGGCCTCTTGCAGGCTGGGGATGTGGGTGATCACCAGGATGCAGGCAAAGTCGGAGGCAATGGCGTTGATGGCCGCCAGCAACTGGGCCCGCCCGGTGGCGTCCTGGGATCCAAACCCCTCGTCGATGATCAACGTTTGCAGGTCGGATCCCGAGCGCTGGGTAAGCAGGCGGGAAAGAGCCAGGCGGATGGCGAAGTTGATGCGGAAAGCCTCTCCCCCAGAGTAGGTCTCGTAGGGACGGGTGCCGCGGGGATCGGCGATGAGGATGTCGAGGGTCTCGATCAGCTTCTCCGAGCGCCGCCCCGAGCGCTGGGTTACAAAGCGCAGATGGAGGCGGTGTTGGGTGAGGCGGCCCAGGATCTGGTTGGCCTGGGCCTCTAGCTCTGGCAGGACATTTTCGATGATCAGGGCGGGAATGCCGTTGCGGCCGTAGGCGTTGGCCAGCTCCTGGTACACCTGCTGCTGGCGGCGGGCCTGCTGCAGTTGTCGCTCCAGCTCCGTCCGCTCCGCCTGCTGTTCAAGAGCCTGCTGCAGCCGCTGTCGGGCCGCCCCGATTTGAGAAAGCACCAGATCCAGCTCTTGCCGGTTCTCCTGCAGAGCTTGGCGGATCCCTTCTAGATGAGCCGGGGAAACATCGGGGTGCTCGGCCAGTTGTCGCTGCAGCGCTTCCAGCTCTTGGGCAGCCTGGGCAAAGTGTTGCCGGCTTTCCTGCAGGCGTTGGGACAGGGCCTGGCTGCGGGCTGTGGCTTCCGGCAGCTCCTGGCGGGCCATCTGGAGGGCTTGCAGGCGGGCCGGCCACAGTTGCGCCTGGGCCAGTTCTGCTTTTACCTGCTGGTGCAGGGATCCGTCGTAGCCGACCTGGTGCAGCGCCTGCTCGATCTGGGCCAGGCGTTCTGCCAGCGGCGAGTCAGGGGATCCCGCCTGTTGCAGGGCCTCCAGTTGCGCTTGCAGGGAGGCGATTTGCTCGCCTAGGCGGGCGCGGCGCTCCTGGGCTTTGCGCAGCTCGTGGGAGCGGCCCAGGGCCCAGCGCCAGCGCTCCACCTCTCCCCGTTGCAAGGCATGTTCCCGCTCGTCATAGCCCAGCTGCTGCAGGGCCTGTTGGATCTGGGCAAGCTGCTGCCGCGCCTCTTGGGCATAAGCTTCTTGGCTGAGGATCTGCTCCAGTTCTGCGGCTTCTGCCCGCCGCGCCTCCAGTTGCCGCTGCCGCTCCTGCTCAGCCTCCCACTGCTGTTGCAGGCGCCCCTGAAGGTGCAGGCGCTCGTCCCAGGTGGCCAACTCTTGGCCAAGACGCTGGGCTTCTTCCTGCAGCAGCCCGATCTCCCGGTCGGCCACCGCCAATTGCTCGCGGATTACAAACAGCTCGCCAGCAATTTCCTCTTGCCGCTGGCGGTGTTTCTTCAGCACCACTGCCCTCAAGGACGGGCTGAGCGGACGGGCACAGAGAGGGCAAACCCAAATTGGGGCGGTCGGCACTTTGGTGGGCGGTGCTGGCATGGACTCGGCAGGCTGCTCTGAGAAGAGGGGGTCTGCGGTTACTTCGGATCCCGGTTCTGCAGCTCCCTCGGCAATGGCCTTCGCCCCCGTCAAAGCATGGGTGGGACGGCACCGGCCAGAGTCTGGATCCGAAGGGCCCAAGTGATCCGGGCGATCCAGATCTTCTAGCTCTGCAGGATCCAAGCGCTCGGCGTGGAGGGACTCCGCTCCGCTATCGCCAACAGGAAACTCTTCCCAAGGAGCCTCTAGCAGGCGGCAGCGTTCCTCCTCCTGTTGCCACTGGTGCTGGAGAACCCGCTGCCGCTCCTGCAGCTTCTGCACAAAGAGGCGGCGCTCCTGGATTTTTTCCAACACCTGCTGCTGGTAGAGGCGCTGCCGCTCCAGCTCGGCCAGGGCTGCAGCGCTGGCGGCAATTTTCTGGGCCAGGTGCTGCTGCTGTTGGGCCAGGGTTTCCTGGCTTTGCAGGTGCTCCTGGAGGAACTGGAGGCGGGCTTGCAGACGTTCTCCCTCGCGGCGGATCTCCTCCTCCCAGTGCCGTTGTTGCTCCAGGAGGGCAGCGGCTTGGGCCTGGGCCTCGTTTAAGCTTTGCAGGCGCTCCTGGGCTTGCCGGTAGTGGTGGAGGGCGTTTTCGATGCGCTCTCGTTCGGCCAGCACCTGGGCATCGGCCTGGGCTTGGGCCTGGCAGGCGGCCAATTCCTGTTGCAGCCGCTGCATTCTGCGCAGTTGCTGCTGTTGTTGCTCGGCCTGTTGGGCCTGCAGCTTTTGGCGTTCTTGGAGCAGGTATTGCTGTTGCTCGAAGAGGTGGTGAAGATGGCGATCCTGGGCCATCAGGGTTTGATAGCGTTCGTAGCCCGCCAGGATCTCCTCGCTTTGGGCAATCAGCTCTTGCAACTGGAGCAGGTGCTGTCGTTGAGCTCGCCACTGCTGTTCGGTGTGGTGCAGGTTGACGCTGAGCTTGTTCAGGTGCTGGGCAAGCTGCTGGTGGCGCTCCTCCAGGGTGTGGCGATGTTCATAGGCGCGTTCTAGGGCCTGTAATTCCTGCTGCTGTTGGGCCAGGAGCTGTTGCAGATGGATTTGCCGCTGTTGAAGCTGCTCCAGTTCGGCTTGCATCTGCTCGATAGAGACCTGGTGTTGATCCAGCTTGTGCAGGCGCTCTTGGAGCAGGTCGGCTTTGAGCTTGGCGCTGCGGGCCTGTTCGCGGCAACGCTCCGCCAGCAGATCGTACTGCCCCAGCTTGAGCATGTCCGCCAAGATCTGCTTGCGCTCGCCGGGACGCTTCAGGGTAAAGGCATCGGCCTGCCCCTGCCGCAGGTAGGCCGAGTGAACAAAGGTATCGTAGTCGAGGCCGAGCTGATTTTGGATGGCCTGTTGGGTGGCACGCAGGCCGCGGCGGGTGAGGCTGCGCCAACGGGCTTGGCCGTCGCTTTCTCCAGTTTGAATTTGCCACTCCAGGGATCCTTCCCCCGCGAGGTGGCGACTGCGCAGGACGCGGTAGGTTTGCCCCCGCGAGCGGTAGACCACCTCCACCCAGGTTTCGCTGGCCCCCTTGCGGATGAGATCGCTGTCGTTGCTGGCCCGGCTCTGTCCCCAGAGGCCCCAGGTAAGGGCGTCGAGCAAAGCCGATTTGCCCGCCCCGTTGGGGCCGCAAATGCAAGCGGTGTGGATCCCGCGCAGATCCAAAACCGCCTGAGAGTAGCAGAGAAAATTGTGTAAGGTCAGGCGAACTGGGATCACAAGGGCGGCTCTGGTCGCTGCAAAGCAATGGCGATGAGCCATTTGCTCCAGTTTATGAAGTTATTGGCTAGATCCCAAGTTTTGCCACAGCCAGAAAACGGTTGTCCCACCGCCCTGAGCCCACCAGGGAAACTGGCACTGCTGCTGAGGCGGAGCAACCCGAAGGAGCAAGTGCGGTTGCGGAACCAGTAACTAAGAGTTCCTAGGCTTACTGCTGGGCCGGAGCAAGCTATAGCTAGGGGGAGTACGTCCATCTGCCCTCCTCGCCAGCCGGGATCCCGGGAGACAGCCATCCAGAACCTAGTTGGCCCACTGCGGAGCGAGGGGGATGTTAGAACGGGGAAGGCGGAACACCAGATGGCGGAGTGATGGAGCTATGAAGGAAGACTGGGCAAAACGGTTGCGCAACAGTTTAGTTGCCGTGGTGGCCGTGCTCCTGGCGGCAGGCTTGTTTTTAGCCAATCAAGCTCGTCAGGCTGGCACCAGCTTGGCTGACTTGGCTGCAGAGGCAGTGTCCTGGGAGGAAGCGCAGGCCAACGGCAAGCCTTCTCTGGTGGAGTTTTACGCCGATTGGTGCACCACCTGCCGAGCGATGGCACCTCTCCTGGCCAGCCTGAAGAAAGAATTTGCCGATCAGGTGAACTTCGTCATGCTGAACGTGGACAACCCCAAGTGGCTGCCGGAGTTGAGCCGCTACCGGGTGAACGGGATCCCTCACTTTCTCTTTTTGGATGGTCAAGGGGAAGTGCTGGGATTTGCCATCGGAGAGCAGCCTGCCGCCATTTTGCGGGGCAATGTGTTGGCTCTGGCAACTGGGCAGCCCCTGCAGTTGACCAATGCCGGACAGGTGTCTGAGTTGGATCGGGGCAGGCCTGTCCTCCCGCATCAGGCGGATCCGCGCAGCCATGGATAGAGACCTAGGAGCTCCCAGTTGTCGGGCTTGAGGCTCCCAACTGTCCCTCTAAGCCGCCCACTGGTCTTGCCAGTTAACCGCTCCCTGAGTTGCGCCCGCCCCCCTCTCCCACGCCGCTGAGGACGGATGTTCTCCACCGGGAAAACCAGCGCCTACCTCTTCCAGGTGGGGGAGTCCCCGCGGTTGAGGATCGCCAAGCAGCGACTGTCTCGGCAGCGTCGAGGTAAGGCCAAACTTCTTCGGTTAGGCTTGGGCAGCCTGCAGCCGCAGGTGCTGAACTAGAGCCTGTAGGCCCAATAGGTAGCTGTGGGCTCCAAATCCACTGATTTGGCCGATGGCTACAGCAGCAATGTAGGAGTGTTGCCGGAAAGGTTCGCGGCGATAGATATTGCTCAGGTGAACTTCCACCGTGGGCAGCCCTACGGCAGCAATGGCATCCCGCAGAGCGATGCTGGTGTGGGTGTAGGCGCCAGGGTTGATGAGGATGCCGGAGTGCTGCTGGCGAGCCCGGTGAATGGCATCGACCAACACCCCCTCATGGTTAGACTGCAGGATCTCCAGCTTTGCCCCAAGAACTTCTGCCTGCTGGTGGAGCGCCCGATCGATCTGTTCTAAGGACACCGAGCCGTAGATGCCTACTTCTCGCACCCCCAGCAAGTTGAGGTTGGGGCCGTGCAGAACCAGAAGGCTTAGGAGCTCGCCAGCGGAAGCAATGGCAGTCGGATTAACGACGACGATGGGATCCATTTTCTACGGGAATGGGAGCAGGTTGGGGCTGAGGACTTCCCAGAAGAGTATCAATCACACGTTCCACCCATTCGCGGATCTTTTCGAGAACTTTTTCTACCCAATCCATCCGACCTGCCTCGTAGGAGTTACAGAGCCATCAACGGAGCTTGACCAATGGATCTCCATGATAGCGCTTTTTCCCGACAAGCGTGGAAATGCCATCGGACTAGTAAAGGGCGCTCAGGAGCACGATATCCACGACCAGGAGGGCACCTGCAAAGGCCAGCAGGCTGCGCACAATTTGACGCTCTTGTTTGGAGCGATGGGATCCGCCAAGGCGGAGCCAGCGGAGAGAGTTGGGGAGGCGGTACAGCATAGCAACAGTCGATGGGATCCTAACTTAGGAGCGCCAATGCCCCAAGGTGATCATGCCCCATTCTGTGAGCTTCGGATCCCGGCGGACTTCCCCACGCTGGGGGGGAATACCAGCGTGGCTATGGGGACCAATTCCTTTTAGAGTGGGGGTTAGGCCATTTTTGTTGTCGATGACCACTCCTCTAACTCAAGCCGAAACCGTTTTTCAGCGTTGCTGGGATCACTGGCAAGCTCTGGCCAGCCGTCAGGATCTGCAGCCGGAGTTCAAAGCTTTATCCACTCTGCGCAAGCGTCTTGTCACTCGGGTGTTTTCCATTGCGGTGTTTGGTCTGGTCAACCGCGGCAAGTCGGCTGTCTTGAACGCCCTGACCGGCGAGGCCCGCTTGGAGGTAGGGCCCCTCAACGGGGTGACGCAACAGCCGCAATCGCTGCTGTGGCAGCCGGGGCCGGGGATCCCTTGGCAGGTACGGTTCATCGATACGCCCGGCTTGAACGAGATCAACGGAGAAGCCCGCGAACAGTTGGCCTGGGAGGTGGCCCGCGCCGCCGACTTGATCCTGTTTGTCATCGCCGCAGACCTGACCCAGTTGGAGTACCAGGCTCTGTTGGAGCTGCGCACCCTGCACAAGCCCATCCTGCTGGTGTTGAACAAGTGCGATCTCTATTCGGAAGCCGAGTTGCAGGCCATTCGCGCCCAGATCAGCCGCCACTTGGGCTGGGTGTTGCCGCAGGAGATCTTGACGGTGGCCGCCCGTCCCAAGCCCACTAAGGTGCGCACCCACTGGCCAGATGGCCGCATCACCTTGGAATGGGAGCGGCCCGCACCCCAGATCGAGGCCCTGCGAGGGCGCATTGTGGAAATTTTGCAGGCAGAGGCGGGATCCCTCTTGGCCCTCAATGTGCTGAAGCGGCTGGAGCACCTCCAGGCCCAGCTCTGGCAAAAGCAGTGGCAGCACCACGCCCGCTTTGTCGAGCAATGGGGCACGGCCTGCGCCCTCGGCAAGGGGATCGCGGTGGGCTTGGCGCCACTGGGGCTAGATCTGCTGTTGGCGCCGCTACTGGATGGGCTGTGGCTGTTGGGCCTGGGAATGCGGCTGCGCCTGCCCTGGGGATCCTTACGGGAGGCGCTGGGATCCGCCCAGGAGGGGCTGTGGCGACTGCTGCTGCTCAATGGGGCGCTGCTGCTTTTGGCCGAGGGGGTGAGCTCTTGGCTGTGGGGAGGCTGGAGCAACAGCCTCTTGCCGGGTCTGGTGGCGGGGGCGAGTTTGTACCGCTTGGGATCCCTGGCGCCACGGGTGTTGCTCCGGTTTGCCCCAGAGGGGTTCGGCCTAGGGGCCCTCTTGCGGGATCTCATCAGCAGCCAAGAGCTGGCTGAAAAGGCCTAGGGTTCCTCTTCCCGGCCATCCTGAGCCATTTCGGCGGCGTGGTAGGAGCTGCGCACCAGGGGCCCAGAGCGCACCTGGCGAAACCCCATCTGGAGGGCAATCTGGCCCAGCTCGACAAACTCCTCCGGCGTCCAGTAGCGCTGCACCGGGCGATGGGCCAGGGAAGGCTGCAGATACTGCCCCAGGGTGAGCCGGTCACAGCCTACCGCCAGCAGATCTCGAAAGGTTTCCAGCACTTCTGCGCGGGTCTCGCCGTGCCCCAGCATCAGGCCGGACTTGGTGGGCAGGCCGGGATCCAGCTCCTTCACCGTTCGCAAAACCCGCAACGACAGGTCGTAGCCAGAGCTGCGCCGCACCGCCTGCGACAGCCGGCGCACCGTTTCGATGTTGTGGTTGTAGCAGGTCGGTCGGGCCGCCACCACACGGGCAATGCAGTCGCGCTCCCCGCGAAAATCGGGGGTGAGCACCTCGATCTGGATCCCAGGGCAGCGCCGCCGAATCGCTTCCATCACCTCCACGAAGCGGCCGGATCCCTGGTCGGGCAGGTCGTCGCGAGCTACCGAGGTGAGCACCACATAGCGGAGCCCCAGCAGCTCAACGGCCTCAGCCACCTTTTCCGGCTCCTGCGGATCCAACGGCGCGGGCCGCCCGCTAGCCACCTGACAAAAGGAACAGGCGCGGGTACAGATCCCGCCCATCAGCAGGAAGGTGGCAGTCTTTTGGCTGTAGCATTCGGCCCGATTGGGACAGCGCCCCTCTTCGCAGATGGTGTGCAGGCCCCGCTGCTTGATCACCTGCTGCACTGCCGAGATATCGCTGGCCTTGCCGATAGAGCGCTTGACCCAACTGGGAAGAGAGCTAACAGGCATGGGAGGACGAGAAAGAAGAGATAGCGTCCATTGTGGCATGGACGCCTTCCAGATCGATCGCCCTTGGCCGGAAAAGGGCTAGGCCACCTGAGGAGAGGTTAGCATCTGGTTGACGATGCGCTGCACAATTTGAAAGCCAGTCGCCGCCTGCCAGCCCAGGATCCCCAAAATCACCAAATTCAGCAGGAGGTGGACATTGCGAGCCCAGGCCTTTTGGCCATCCTTCATCAGGGGCGCCAAAGCCGCAGAGCTAGCCACCAAGGCCACAATGCCCAATCCCGCCAGCAAGTGGGGGCCAACAAACAGCTTGCCGTTGTTGAGGTAGGTCACCCCCATGCCGCCCAGGGCCCCGAACACCATCAACAGCAAGAACAGGGATCCCGCAAGAAAGTGCCGCTGGCCAAACTTACCCTTGACGAGTTCTTTGCGCTCTTGTGCAGAAGCAGTGCGCAGCCGTCGCACCTGCAGGCCCAGGTAAAGAGCGTAGAGAGCTAGGGCAAAGGCGAAAATCATCAGCACAGGGTGAAAGAAGGGCAAAGCCAGCTTCAGCCATTGGGGAAGTTGAATGCTGTTCATAGGGATTGCGCAACGAAGAGGAGGCTGCCCCTAAATTAACACAAATTTAAAAAACTTCTGTCGCGGCACGGGCGCGTGTGGACTCCGGGAGTGGGAGCCCTATCTGCATCAGATGCTGGTAGAAATGGATTTGCCATTGGCAGCGGGCCAGATGATGGGCTTTGCGACTTGGGTAACGCTGCGGATCCCAATTCCAGTAGCAGTCTTCCAACCAGTCTTGCAAGAAGCCATCCCCAATTTCAGGGTAAGCAGTTGGAGCCTTGATCAGGAGGGGCTTTGTGGCGCTTTTCGGTAACCGTGGATCCCTTTTAGCTTTTTTCCGGTAGCTCGATTGCTGTTGCCTTTTCGGCCTTGCTGCCTGCCCTCTGGGCTTGGGTCGAGGGTGGAAACCGTCCTTGCGCACAAGGCGTTCTTCCTCCCTCCGTAAGCCTGGCCGAGGAGGGATCCCTTGGCGCGCCCCGATACCGTGATGTCTCCCCTTCGTCCGCTGCCACCCCCCGCCTCAAGATCCAAGCCACAGGGCATAATGGGCTAGCAACTTCTTTTGAACAGGGATCCGCAGCAGCATGGGACGGGCAAAGAAAGTGGTATTGGCCTATTCGGGGGGCGTCGATACTTCCGTCTGCATCCCCTATCTCAAGCACGAGTGGGGGGTGGAATCGGTGGTCACCCTGGCGGTGGACTTGGGTCAGGGGGCGGAGCTGGAGGCCATTCAAGCCAAGGCCCTGAGGGCCGGGGCCGAGCAATCCCTGGTGCGGGAGGCCGTCCAGACCCTGATTGCCGACTACGCCTTCCCCGCTATCCAGGCCAATGCCCTCTACGAGCAGCGCTACCCTCTCTCCACTGCCCTGGCCCGGCCCCTGATCGCCCAGCTGTTGGTGGAGGTGGCCGAAGAGGTGGGCGCCGACGCCGTGGCCCACGGCTGCACCGGCAAGGGCAATGACCAAGTCCGCTTCGACCTGGCCATCGCCGCCTTGAACCCCAAGCTCAAGGTGCTGGCCCCGGCGCGCGAGTGGGGCATGACCCGCGAGGAGACCATCGCCTACGGCGAGCGCTACGGCATCCCTATGCCAGTACAAAAATCCAGCCCCTACAGCATCGACCTCAACATCCTGGGCCGCAGCGTCGAAGCCGGGATCCTGGAGGACGCCGACCAAGAGCCGCCGGAGGAAGTCTACGCCCTCACCCGCTCTATTGCTCAAACCCCCGACGAGCCCGCCTACGTGGAGATCGCCTTTGAAGAGGGGATCCCGGTGGAGCTGGACGGGCAGCGCCTCGGCCCCAGAGCCCTCTTCGAGCGGCTCAACGCCTTGGCCGGCAGCCACGGTGTCGGTCGCATCGACATGATCGAGGATCGGCTGGTGGGGATCAAGTCGCGCGAGATCTACGAGTGCCCGGCCCTAACGGTGTTGATCCAGGCCCACCGCGAGCTGGAGAGCCTCACCCTCACTCGCGAGGTCCTCCACTACAAGTACGGCATCGAGACCACCTACAGCCAGTTGGTCTACAACGGCCTCTGGTACTCGCCGCTGCGGGAGGCCCTGGACGCCTTCATCCGCACCACCCAAAAAAGCGTTACCGGCGTGGTGCGGATGCGCCTGCACAAGGGCCAGGCGGTCTGCGTGGGCCGCCGCTCCCCTTACTCCCTCTACAACGCGGAGCTGGCCACCTACGGGGAAGGGGATCAATTCGACCACCGGGCTGCCGAAGGCTTCATCTACATCTGGGGCCTGCCTACCCGCACTTGGGCGCAGGTGCACCGCGGCAGTGGTGCTTGAACTCTACCGCCAGGCAATTTGTCCATCCGGGGTGCTGGTCAACCGGCTAGCCTGCTGGGGGGGAGGTGTCAAGCCGCTTGCCTGCTGGCACGACGGCGCAGGTGGGCCAGGTTTGCCACCGCGGAGGTGAGGGGCTCTCTCTAGGTTCCTGCCGTCCAGGTGTTGCCGTACTCGATCTGCTCCGGGGTAAGGCTGTCGATGGAGATCCCCATGGCTTTGAGCTTGAGGCGGGCGATGGCCTCGTCGATCTCTGCCGGAATGGGGTGCAGCCCTGGCGCCAGGCGGCCACGGTTTTTCACCAGGTACTCGCAGGCCAGGGCCTGGTTGGCAAAGCTCATGTCCATGACGCTGGCGGGATGGCCTTCGGCGGCAGCCAGGTTGATCAGCCGGCCCTCTCCCAGGACGAACACCGATTTGCCCGACTGGAGACGGTATTCTTCCACAAAGGGGCGCACCGTCTGCCGGGAAACCGTCCGCTCTTGCAGCGCCACCAGGTCGATCTCGATGTCGAAGTGGCCGGCGTTACAGACCATCGCCCCATCTTTCATACGGTCGAAGTGCTCGCCGCGGATGACGTGCTTGTTGCCGGTGACGGTGATGAACAGATCCCCCAGGGAAGCGGCCTCGGCCATGGGCATAACCCGAAAGCCGTCCATCACCGCCTCCAGGGCCCGCACCGGGTTGACCTCGGTCACGATTACCTGGGATCCCATGCCGCGGGCCCGCATCGCCACCCCCTTGGCGCACCAGCCGTAGCCGGCCACCACCACCGTTTTTCCGGCCAGAAGAATGTTGGTACAGCGCAGGATGCCGTCCAGGGTGGATTGGCCGGTGCCGTAGCGGTTGTCGAACAGGTGCTTGGTCTCGGCATCGTTGACGGTCATCACCGGGAAGCTGAGCACCCCCGCCTTAGACATGGCCCGCAGGCGCACCAGGCCGGTGGTGGTCTCTTCCGTGGTGCCGATGATCTCCGGGAGCTGCTCCTGGCGATGCTGCACCAGCTCCGCCGTCACATCGCCGCCGTCGTCGATGATCAAGTTGGGACGGTGATCCAAGGCAATTTGCACATGGCGGCGGTAGGTTTCCACATCTTCCCCCTTGATGGCAAAGACCGAGATGCCGTAGTCGGCCACCAGGCTGGCGGCCACATCGTCTTGGGTGGAGAGGGGGTTGCTGGCGATGAGGACGCTCTCCGCTCCCCCTGCCTGCAGCGCCAAGGCCAGATTGGCCGTCTCGGTGGTGACATGGCAGCAGGCCACCAGGCGCAGGCCGGCCAGGGGCTTTTCTTGGGCAAAGCGCTCCCGGATCTGGGCCAGCACCGGCATCTCCCGCGCCGCCCACTGGATCCGTTGCCTGCCCAGAGAGGCGAGGCCCAGGTCTTTAACTTCGTGCTTGGGGAGAGACAGGGTGGCGCTGGTCATCGAGAAGGCTCCAAAGAGAGTTGTCGAAAAAGGATAGAGGTTCAGCCGAGCTACACGGCCAGAGAGAGGGAGTTTCAGGCCGTTACAATGTCGGCAAGAGGGACAAACAGATGTCAACAGACCTGAACTATTCTGCCACAAGGGATCCCTTTTCGGCGCTGGGGCTGGACGTGGGCAACCGCCGCATCGGCGTGGCCGGCTCCGACGGGCTGGGGCTGCTGGCCACGGGGCTGGGGGTGATCCGGCGCCGTTCCCTGCCGGAAGATATCGCCCAAGTGCAGGCGTGGATCCGCCGCCGCCAAGCCACCGTGGTGGTGGTCGGGATCCCGCTTTTGGCGGATGGATCGGTGGGATCCCAGGCCCGCAAGGTGCAGCGGTTTGTGCGGGCGCTGCAGGCGGCCGTGGATTTGCCGGTGGTTACGGTCAACGAGTACCTGAGCACCGTACAGGCGGAGTGGGATCTGCGCCAGGCCGGGATCCCGGCTAAGGCCCAGAAAGCGCTTATCGACCAGCAGTCGGCGGCAGTGATTCTCCAAACTTGGCTGGACGAGCGGCGCTATTCCCAGAGCTCAAAAGCGCCCTGCAGATAGTCTGCCAAGGCGTAGCTCACCCCTTCCTTGCCCGGTCGCTGTTCCACCAGCGCGACATCAAAGCGACAAGCTAGTTCAGCAAGATCAGGGTGCTGGCTCAAGAAAGCTTGGGCGGCCCGGATTAGGCGCTGCTGCTTTTGGATCCCAACCGCCAAAAGCCCCTTTTGATCCCAGCCCTGGCCACTGCGGGTTTTCACTTCCACAAAAATCAACTCCCCTGCCCTAGAGGCCACCAGATCCAGCTCTCCCCAACGACAGCGCCACTGTTGCGCCAGGATCTGCCAGCCTTGCTCCTCCAGGTACTGCCGCACACAAGCTTCGCCAGCCTCGCCCATGTTTTGGAGAGAAGTTCGCTTGGGCAAGGGATCCCCAGCCTACCTAGATACAAACTCCTCGAAGGAACTATTCAGAATCGCTCCCCCCTTGGCCCTAGTGGGCAGAGCCGTTGCCGTGATATTTATCGGTGTCGTAAAAGCCGTTGCGGGTGCCGAAGTAAAAACTTGCCAAAGAGAGGGCAAAAGCAACCCCCACCAAGACTAGCTTTGCATCCACGTGGCCTTCTCCTGATTTCCTCCTGAACCGTAACCATGATAGCCTGTCTCTCCTGCATAGCCCTCTTGTGGGAAGCAGCATCAACATCGGCAAGGCAGGGATCCCAAAGGCCTACGGGCGCGAACGGAGAGCTTTCCTGGATGAGCTGAGCATGCTACCATTCAGGCTAGAAAGGGAGTAGTCAGGCGGCTTACCGCCCTCTGCATCGACATACTGGCTAAAAGCAGCCCGGTGCCAGAGACAAGGCAAGCCCATCGTCTTGCCTTGGTGACGAGACTTTCACTGAGTTCACGCGGAGGTGAGCTTGGTGAGTCCGTCTGACTTTCCCAGCCTTCGCCTCCAGGTGTGAACCGATTCTGCACACAAGAGAGGTTGGAGGCTAAACGATGTGGGCCGGTTTTGCGTCCAGTTTGTTGTTGGTCACAGTAGCTGAGTTTGGGGATAAGACCTTTTTTACCCCCCTGATTCTGGCTATGCGGCACCCACGCCGCTGGGTCTTCTTGGGAACGTGGCTGGCTTTGGCCGCGATGACCTTGCTGGCTGTGGTGGCCGGGAAAGTGCTTTTTGAGCTGCTGCCACCCCTGGGCGTGCGAGTGCTATCGGCTGGAGTTTTCGCGGCTTTTGGGCTAAGAATGCTCTGGCAAGCTTACCAAATGACTCCCCAGCAGGAGAAGGAAGAAGAGGAAGAAGCCCTCAGGCTGGTGGAGCAAGCCGAAGCAAAAGGCGCTGGCCGCGGCGGGGCTTGGGCTGTTGTGTGGGAGGCCTTTAGCCTGACCGCCTTGGCCGAGTTCGGGGACAAAACCCAGATTGCCACCGTTTCCTTGGCAGCCACCCACCCGGGATTGAGTGTCTGGGCAGGGGCCACCCTCGGCCATGGGCTGATGGTGGGGTTGGCGGTGGTGGGCGGTCGCTTCTTAGCAGCCCACATCTCTGAACGGGCCGTGCATTGGGTGGGGGGCGGCTTGTTTCTGCTGTTTGCGTTGGTAACCAGTTGGGAATTGTTAGGATAAACAACTGTAGTTATTTCAAAGAGCAATGAAACAGCTCGTTGCGTCAGTGGAGCCGAGCACTGGAGGAGCGTCTTAATCGGGTTTGAAACAACCATACCCGTAGGAGCTGCTCCCGCTTGGACTGCAAAATCTCCTCTCGCTTCATGGCGCGAAGGTCCGCTCTTTGTTGAGCTGGGCACATTCTGCCTTTTGGCTGCAGAACTCCCATGAAGTCGGAAAAAAAGTTCGGATTATCCAAATTCCTGTTCGATAATTCGCCATCTGGCAGTAATCACTCCTGGCTCCAGGCTGAGGCGGCTGACGACAAGTTCTAGAGCCTGGTCGTCGCGGGTTTGGGTGACCAGCTCCGCTTCAACTTTGACCAGGTCGGGTTTGTCTTCTAGGTCTTCGCTGTAGAGGGCTCGCAATTTGAGATGGGTGGGCGCTATGCCCTGCAGCAGCAGGGCGCGCAGGTGGGCTTCCGCATGGCTTTTGCAGATAAATGAACACTCATAGACCAGTTCCAGCTCCGTGCCTTTGAGGGGCTGTTGGTTGATGCGGTAGCCCAGGGGGCGCAGCAGAATGTTGGCGATCAACACGGCTCCTGCCCCAATGGTGGCTTGGGGAATGTACCCTGATCCGGCAAAAGCCCCTACGGCTGCTGCACACCAGATGGTGGCAGCGGTGTTCAAGCCGCGCACGCTGGCCCCCTCTTTGAGGATCACGCCCCCGGCCAAAAAGCCGATCCCCGACACCACCTGGGCGGCAATGCGAGTTGGACTGCTTTCATCAGGGGTGAGCACTGAGAGCATGACAAACAAGGCTGCGCCAGTGGCCACCAAGGTGTTGGTGCGCAGGCCGGCCATGCGCTGCCGCCACTGGCGCTCCAGCCCGATAAGGGATCCCAAGATAAAGGCAACCGTTAGGCGGAAGGTGAAGTCAATCCAGGTCATAGGGCATGCTCCAGTTGCCGTGGAGGAGTGAGGGCTAGCCGGCCACATCTGGGATCCCCAGGGCTTTGGCCTCCTGTTCCAGAGCCTGCCAGAGGGTTTCCAGTTGAGCAAAGGCCACTTCTGGGGCCAGCTTACCACCCGTTTCTAAAGCGCAGGTTATGCTGACTCGATGGGCGTAGCGCTGCAGCAGCAACCGGAACTGAGCTGTGGTGGAAGGAGCTTTCAAAGTCATGGCACACCTCCTGAACGAATAATCGGATTCAATCTGAATCCAGCTCCCCCAGGCCGGGGGTAGCCTGGGAGCCAAAGTTGGACTGCAAGGCGAAGAGAGCAGCCTCAGAACTCGACTTCAACGCCGACCAGCCAAGCTACCAAGGTGAAATACACCCAGAGGCCGGTGAAATCTTTGATGGTAGTGATGAAAGGGTCTGCTCCGGGAGCGTGGTCAAAGCCCAGCTTTAACATCACCCAGGGCAAAATGGCGCCCAAGATAGCCCCCAAAGTGAGGACAATGGCCAGAGCCAAGCCCACCGCTAGACCCAATTGTGGGATCCCATTGGGTGCCCCCTGCCAGAAGTAGGCAATCACCCCAGCCGTGACCCCCAGGATCACTCCGATAATGCCACCAATGCTGGCTTCCCGCAGCAAATAGGGGAGAAACTGCCGCACGTTGATGTGGCCCCAAGCCAAGCCACGGGCAAAGATGGTCGTAGATTGGGTGCCGACATTACCGCCCATATCCATGACCAAGGGGATGAAAACAGCCGCTGCCGTCACCGCCTCCAACACCTCCTCAAAGGTTTCGATCACTCCCCCCACCACCATGCCGCCAATCAAGGTGATGACTAAAAACGTGATGCGCAGGCGGACGGCATACCAACGGGAGCCTTTAACCAGGCGCTCGCTCCAAACCTTGTCTCGGCTGAGCAAGTTGCCCACCCCTGCTTGGGCCAGAGCGGCGTCGGTGGCTTCTTCTTCCACCAAATTGATCACATCTTCAAAAGTGATGTCACCCACCAAGCGCCCTTCACTGTCGACCACCGGAATGGCCGGCAAGCCGGAATCCTTGAGCAAACGGGCTGCTTGCAAATCCCGGTCGGTAACCCGAGCAACAATATCCGATCCCTCGATCAGCTCCCGAATGGGCAGGTCGGGATCCGCCTTCACCAGCCGCACGGTGCGCACCAGACCTTTGTAGAACCGCTGGTCATCGACCACAAAGATCACATCCAGCTCGTCATCCCCCAGTTGGGAGTCGCGCACACTGGCCAAAGCTGCCCCGACGGTGAGGGTATCGCGCACCGCCAAGTAGCGCAGGTTCATCAGCCGACCGGCACTGCGCTCCGGGTAGTTCAGCAGGATATTCACGGCTTCGCGGGCTTCTGGGCTGAGGTTGGCGATCAGCCGCTTGGTAACTTTGGCCGGCAGCTCCTCAAACAGGCGCACCCGCTCGTCTGGGGGTAATGCTTCCACCAGCCGGATCACCTCTGGGTTTTCCATGCTGCGGATGAGATCGGCCTGTTCTTCAGGCCGCAAATACTCAAATACCGCCATGGCCTTGTCTTTTTCCAGCAACCGAAAAGCCAGTACCCGCTGCCGCGGAGAAATCTCCATCAACTGCTGCACCAGCTCGGCAATAGGGGCGCGGTTGGCCGCTCGCTTGGCGGCTTCCAAAGAGGCAGGAGAGAGAAGATCGCGAAGAATGTTTTGCTGCATAACAAACCTCCGAAGGTTGGAGTCAGCCGGATAAAAGACCCGGAGGGCAACGACCAACCCCTGCTCCGAGGCTCATGGGAGCCCTGAAGCTGAACGCCTCTCAACGTCTTAGGCCCGACTCGACGCCCACAAGCCCAAGTCGATAAAAGGGAATCCAAAGGGCTCCCCCTGGCCCACGAACAACAAATACAAAACCCAAGGCTAGGGGAAGTCCCCTTTGAAGCACTCCTGCTTTTCCCTTTTCCGATGCTCAGGTCGAGCTCTGCTCAGCCCATCTGTTCGTCGCCGACCGAGAGAGCCACCCAAGCCAGAAGCTATTTGAGAAAGCTCTCCTGTCCCTTCGCGTTGGCGAAACGGGATCCTCTCAAGCGACGACTGAGGCTGTCAGCGGGAAAATGGAAGGCACCAGGAAGGCGCAGATCTCCAAGGACTTGAGCTCCTAAGAGCGATCTCCGCTGGCCGGTGCTACAACTGCCAGAAGCGTCCATGTTGTTGAACGTTTTCCTCCGAAAGAGTTGAACCGGAACAACCCGGACAGCCCGAAGAGGATCTCTTCAGCCCTTTTTAGGCTAGTTGCAGGAAGGGGATCCCGTCAACCTTTTTCTGGCATATTCGGTGAACGATCAGCGGAGCAGATGGGGAGTTAAGATCGGGGTAAGCGAACAAGAGAGCACAACCTCTTCCGGGTTCTGCTCGCAGCCTGACTGAGTAGAGTCCCCATCCTGGCAGCTTGTGACCTTGGGAAAACGCTGCCCTATGCTGCCTGTGTTTTTAAGAGGCTCACCCCAATGAGCTGCGCGGAGTGGATCAGCTCTTTCCAGCCTCTACAGGTGCCGCTGCCCATGAGCCTATGGCCACCCTTCCCCTGGTTTCTGTGATCTTGGGTACGCGGCCCGCAGCCATCGAGCTGGCTCCGGTGATCCAGGCCCTGCGGGCCAGTCCCCACCTGCACACAAAAGGATAGCTTGGTAGCCCCGCACTTGAGTGCAGGGCGGAAAAGCCCGCTAGCCACTTTAGTCGCTTACCCATGATGGGGGTCGTTGATATAGTTTCATAGCTCAAACAACCTCTTCCTGACTTCTCCTACCAAGACCTTTTTCCTTCTCTTTGGCCAAAAAATGAGATAAACAACCGCTAGCCCCACAGCATGGTTGTAGTGATTGTACCGTTGACTTTCCTCTCGCATTATCGCTTACTCATGTCAGACTGTAGTTATCATACTGCTCATCAACAATGATGGAGTACGGCTGTCAGCAGGTTCGAGTCAAGAACAGGGAGCTAGTCCCCCTATTAGAGTTGTGTCAACAGTCTAATAAGCAACTGTGCTCTGTACGATGCGAGACAAGTCTATTTCAAAACGAAGCGATGGGCAAGCTATGGTGAGCTTTGTGATGAGATGGCCAGAACCCAAAACAAGCACTTTATCGCAATGTATGTTTCCGCCGCACAACAGACGTGTAAGTCTGTAGCTGAGGCACTCAGTAGCTCTAAGAAAAAGCTGAGGCTCTCCTGGCAAGAAGGAATGAGTTTAAGACCAAACCTGCCGCGCTACCGTAAGAAGGGGATGTTCTCAGTAGCATACCCGAAAAAGTGGCTTAAGTTCCAAGAAGCAAAAGTCAGAGTGCCGCTCGGCAACCAGGTCAAAGCTTGGTTTGGAATAGACGCTTTCTGGATACGATTTCCTACCAATACCAATCCCCTCAACTGCCAACCTCGACCGGAGAGATACCTATGTCTACCCAGTTGACGCCGCGGTTTGCCGAGGCCATGCGCTACGCCTACCGCTGGCATGCCGCTCAAACCCGCAAGGGAACAAGGATCCCCTACCTCAGCCACCTGCTGGCGGTGGCGTCCATCGCCCTGGAGCATGGCGCCGACGAAGATGAGGCCATTGCTGCCCTCCTCCACGACAGCCTGGAGGATGGCCCCCGCTACAGCGGCGAGCCGCGGGCTCAGATTGAACGGGAGCTGCGGGAGCACTTCGGAGAACGGGTGCTGCAGATCGTCCTGGGATGCACGGACACCGACAGCGATAGCTCCCTGGGCGAGCCCAAAGAAGACTGGAAAGAGCGCAAAGTGGCCTATCTCAAGCACTTGGAAACCGCAGATGCCTCGGTTTTGCTGGTGGCCGCCTCCGACAAGCTGCACAACGTCCGCTGCATCCTACGCGACTTTCGCCAACTGGGGGATCAGCTCTGGGAGCGCTTCTCCGGCGGCAAAGAGGGATCCCTGTGGTACTACCGGTCGCTGGCGGAGATCCTGGGGCGACGGCTGCCTTCTAGGCTGGCAGTGGAGTTCCAAGAGCTGGTGGTCGAGTTGCAACGGGCAGCCGGGTCGGGGCCGGCAACAGCTTGACAGAGACGACCAGGGCTGAAGAAAATGCTGAGGGCAGCTTTCTCTCTTGCACTCTTCAGGTCACCTGTCTATGGTTCTCGCTGTTGGCACCGTTGCTCCAGGGTTCAACACGACCGACACCCACGGCAACCAAGTTTCTCTGGCTGATTTTACCGGGAAAACCGTTGTCCTCTACTTTTACCCTAAAGACGACACCCCTGGCTGCACCAAAGAGGCCTGCGGCTTCCGCGACGCCTACGCTGATTATCAAAGCAAAAACGTGGTGGTGTTGGGGGTGAGCATGGACGACCAGGCCTCTCACCAAAAGTTTGCCGAGAAGTACAACTTGCCTTTCCCTCTGCTGGTGGATACCAGTGGGGTGATCGCCCGCGCCTACGATGTGGATGGAGGCGGCTACGCCAAGCGGGTGACCTACGTCATCGACGCCGAGGGCAAAATTGCCAAGGTCTATCAGAACATCAACACCGAAACCCACGCCCGCGATATTTTGGCCGACTTGGGTTTGTAAAATCTCTTCGGTTCCTCTCTGAGATCCCAGCCCTTGCGCATGAACGACGACATTCCGGTTGCGCGTCGCCAGCCATCTGGTGCGGAAAAAGCGCAAGGTTCCTCAGCTTCGTGGGGCCTGTGGCTGGGCGTAGGGCTGGCCATAGTTGGCTTGCTGCTCTGGATGGCGTGGTGGCTGGAGAGATTGGCGGGATCCCCAGCAGATTCCCCAGTCCTCGAAAAAGCCGGTCAGCCCCCTCTGGCGCAGCCAACTGAGCAGAATGAGCGGGTCTCGCTGCTGGGGCACTATGCCTATTCCGAGGCCCCCGCAGATAGCCTACGGGTGGTGGGCAGCTACCACGGTCGAGAGGTGCGCCTGCGCCAGGCGGCTGCCGAGAGCTACCTGCGCATGAGTGAAGCAGCCCAAGCCGACGGGATCCGCCTTGTCCCTATCTCTGGGTTTCGCTCGATAGCGGAGCAGGAGTTTTTGTTTTTTCAACTGGCCCAATCGCGAGCCTTGCGACCGGAAGAACGGGCTGCGCTCAGCGCTCCCCCCGGCTACAGCGAGCACCACACCGGCTACGCCATTGATATTGGCGATGCCCAGTTTCCTCAGTGGGACACTCAAGAAGCCTTTGAGACCACCCCTGCCTTCCGGTGGCTGGAGAGAAATGCCGCCCGTTTTGGCTTTGAGCTGTCTTTCCCTAGAAACAATCCGCAGGGGGTGAACTACGAACCTTGGCACTGGCGCTTTGTGGGCGACCGCCACAGCCTGGAGACCTTCTACAAGCGCTAACACCTCCCCTCTCCCCTTGGGGGAGGGGACGGGGGTGAGGGATCGAAAAGCGGATGACGCGATTCGAACGCGCGACCGTCTCGTTGGCAACGAGAAGCTCTACCACTGAGCTACATCCGCATCGGACATCTATCATGGCAAGTTTTGCGGTCGTTTGTCAAGCCAGGGATCCCTGGCGCATTTTGTTCCAGAATGAGAGAAGTTTATCTTTCTTTGCAGTTGCCTCAGCCTTTGGCTGAGCTCATTTGAGGGGATCACGATGCGGGTAGCCATTATCGGGGCCGGGTTGGCCGGCTTGGTCACAGGGGTGGATTTGGTGGAAGCGGGGCACCAGGTGCAGATCTACGAGGCGCGGCCCTTTGTGGGCGGCAAGGTGGGCTCCTGGCAGGATGCCGAGGGCAACCACATCGAGATGGGGCTGCACGTTTTTTTCTGCAACTACAGCAACCTGTTTGCCCTGATGAAGAAGGTGGGGGCCTACGAGAACCTGCTGCCCAAGCAACACACCCACACCTTTGTCAACCGCGGGGGGCAGGTGGCCAGCCTCGATTTTCGCTTCCCGCTAGGGGCGCCCTTCAACGGCCTCAAGGCTTTTTTTGCCACCGAGCAGCTCTCTTGGGCCGATAAGCTGCGCAACGCCCTGGCGCTGGGCACCAGCCCTCTGATTCGCGGCCTGCTGGACTACGAGGGGGCGATGCGGCAGATTCGCGCTTTGGATCGGATGAGCTTTGCCGAGTGGTTCCGCCGCCACGGGGGATCCGAGGCCAGCCTGAAGCGGATGTGGAACCCGATTGCCTATGCCCTGGGCTTCATCGATACGGAGCAGATTTCCGCCCGCTGCATGCTGACCATTTTTCAGATGTTTGCCAGCAAAACCGATGCCTCCAAGCTCAACCTCCTCAAGGGATCCCCGGACAACTACCTCACCCAGCCCATCGTCCGCTACCTGCAAGCCCGCGGCGGCCAGGTTTACACCCGCAGAGGGGTCAGCCGCATTGAAGTCAGCGACTCTCCTCCCTACGCAGTAACCGGTCTGGTCTTGGCCAATGGCGAGCGGGTGGAAGCGGATGTGTACGTGTGTGCAACAGCCGTGGAAGGGGCGAAACGGCTGATCCCCCAGGTGTGGCGGCAGTGGCCCCAGTTCGACAACCTCTACAAGCTGGAATCCGTACCCGTGGCAACGGTGCAATTGCGCTTCGACGGCTGGGTGACGGAGCTGAAGGGCCGGGCCAAACGCGCCGCTGACCACCCGCAGCCAGTTGGCATCGACAACCTCCTCTACACCCCCGATGCCGATTTCTCCTGCTTTGCCGATCTGGCTCTCACCAGCCCCGCCGACTACTACAAACCCGGCCAGGGATCCCTGCTGCAGTGTGTGCTCACGCCGGGGGATCCCTTCATCTCCATGTCCAACGAACAAATTGCCCGGCACGTGCTGCGCCAAGTGCACGAGCTGTTTCCTTCGTCGCGGCAACTGAACATGACCTGGTACAGCGTCGTCAAGCTGGCCCACTCCCTCTACCGAGAAGCGCCAGGCATGGATCCCTATCGCCCGCACCAGAAGACCCCCGTGCCCAACTTCTTCTTTGCCGGCAGCTACACCGCCCAAGACTATATCGACAGCATGGAAGGGGCTACCCTCTCCGGCCACCTGGCCGCCCAGGCCATCCTGGCCGCCTGCCGGGATCCCCAGACGTCGGGGCAGTCGGTGAAGATTGCAGCAGGTAGAGCACCGTAAAAACGCCAATGCCCGCTAGGGGAGGTTGGAGGCGATCCCTTGCGGCCCCTTTCTCTTCACCGGCCTATGGCAGGGACACGCCAAGCGCGGCAGGCGGTTTTAGCGGGGCGGAACCGGCTGCCCGTTTGCCCCCCATCTGCACCTGAGCGGCCATCTCCCCCTCAGCGAATTGACTCTGGCGGGCCGAGCTCTTTTTCCTTACTATCCGGGGAAGAAGTAGGGTTGGGGATAGCTATGCAGGCGGTGATTTTGGCAGGGGGGCAAGGAACTCGCTTACGGCCGCTGACCTTGTGGCAACCGAAGCCTCTGCTGCCGTTGCTAGAGGTGCCTTTTTTACACTGGCTGATCGGGCGCTGCCGCCGGGCCGGCCTGACGGACATTTTGCTCAGCGTGGGGTATCTGGGCAGACAGATCGAGGCGGCTCTGGGAGATGGCACTGCTTGGGGGGTAAAGCTCCGCTACGTCGTCGAGGAGACGCCGCTAGATACAGCGGGAGCTTTGGTGCTGGCCCAACCCTACTTCAGCGGGGATCCCTTAGTGGTCTTCAATGCCGATATCCTCACCGATCTGGATTTATTAGATTTGATACACTGCCACCTGCAGAGCGGGGCCGTCGCCACCCTCACCCTCGCCCAGGTGGAGGACGTCACCGCCTACGGCCTGGTGGAGGTAGGGGAAGGGGGCCGGATCCAATCCTTTCGGGAAAAGCCCACTGCTGCCGAAGCCCTCACCCTCACCACCAACACCATCAACGCTGGTACCTATGTCCTCGATCCGGCTATTTTCAAAGACTACCCCAGCGGGGATCCCCTCAGCTTCGAGCGGCGTATCTTCCCCGACTTGCTGCGGCAGGGGCGACGGCTGCAAGCCTACCTGCACACTGGCTACTGGCGGGATCTGGGCACGCCGGCCAGCTACTACCACGGCCAACTGGACATTCTCCTGAGCCGGATGAGGGATTTCCCTCTCGAGGATGTGGAAGAACGGGCGCCAGGGGTATGGGTTCACAAGACCGCCGAGATCCACCCTGACGTTCAATTGCACGCGCCCTGCTACATCGGCGCTTACACGCGCTTGGGCTCCCAAGCTCAAGTCCCCGCCGGCACCATCCTCGGCAGCTACAGTTGGGTCAATGGATCCCTGCAGCCGGGGGCCTATGGGCCGGGCCTCCTGGTAGTCTAGGTTAAAGGCCAGTTAAGCGCCCAAGCCTCCACAACAGAGCCGGCCAAAGATGGAGCTACCGCAAAGCGGGGAACGCTGGGATCCCTATCTTGCCGCCGTAGCCGCCCGCTTCAACCGGGAGCTGGAGGTGCAGTTGGGTCGGGCCAGTTGGCAGCTTCCCCCCGACCTGGAACAGTTGCCCTTTTGGCAAGCCCAAAAGCGGGATCACCTCCAGGAACGCCTGGGGATCCCCTTTTGGCAATTGCGCGCCCCCAAAAAGCGGGAAGCCTGCTTGGATCTGGGCTGTGGAGTGAGTTTCCTGACCTATCCCTGGAACGATTGGCAGGCCTACTTTTACGGCCATGAGCTGAGCGGGGGGATCGTGCGCTTTGTGCGCTCGCGGGCACCGCAGCTTAACTCCAAGCTGTTCAAGTCGATGCAGCAGGGATCCGCCCATCACCTGGAAAACTACGGGCCAGAGCAGTTCGATCTGGCCATTGCTACAGGATTTTTGTACTACTACCCGATAGACTACTTTGACGCGGTTTGGGCAGAACTGAGGCGGGTGTTGCGTCCGGCTGCGCCAGTGATTATCGAAGTGGTCAATCCTGAGTCGGTGTGGGCCGAACAGTGGGGGTTGATTGAGCTCTTCAAAGGCAGCGAGCCGATTCTCACGCCCCTACAGGAGTGGGAGCGGCGCATCGCCGACTTGGGGGGCAAAATCCAGAAACAGGCCAGTGGCGAGCTATTTACCACCTATTGGATTCAGCGCAAGCAGTGACCTCCTCTCCCTTTGAAGAGGGGGGCTTTCCCCTTCCACGAGGTAGCTTGCCCGGAGGATTGGCTTTCCAAAGTCGGTGCTCTCTCCCCCACCCTTATAAGATGGGAAAACTCCTACCTCTTACTTTTTTATGTCCAGATCCCCCGCCTTGCCGCCTGCCGAGCCGGGTTCAGCCGGATTTTCAGCGCTGAAGGCCCGCTATCTGCTGCTGGCTTTCCTGTCGATCAACGGGGGGGTGGGTCTGGGGGTTGTCGCTTTGGCCAGGCTGTTGCCTCTGCCCTCGGACGATCCGGTGCTGGCCTACGTTGTCTATTGCGTCACGTTTGTGCTCACTTGTATCTGGAGCTGGCAGCGCGGGCGACGAGCCCATTTGCAGATGAGGCGGCTGTGGGGCAACTGGCGAGCTGCGATTCCCTGGGGATCCCTGCTGCGGGTAGTGCCGGCTTTGGTTGTGCTCTCCATGGGCACCACTTTGCTGATGCTCTACTGGGTGTCGCTGTCTTTCCCGGAGCTGGCGGAGTCGATGCTGGACTCCCTGGGGGAAGAGGAGGGGGAGACAGCCTGGCCGCAGGTGTACCAGGGGTTGCGCTGGCTCTCGATTGCAGTGGTGGCCCCCATAACGGAGGAATGGCTGTTTCGCGGCATTTTGCTCCACCGCTGGAGCCTCAAGTGGGGGCTTGACAGAGGCCTGCTGGCTTCTTCCGTGGTCTTTGGCCTACTGCACCCTAACCCACTTGGGCTGACGGTGTTTGGCCTGGTGATGGGGCTGCTCTACCTGAAAGCACGCTCCTTGAGCTTACCCATCCTGGCCCATGCTTTGAACAATATCCTGGCTCTAGCGCTGGGATCCCTGGGAGGAGGGGTAGTGGAACAGGTGGATCCCATCGGGAGCTTTCACCTCTACTACAGCCTGTGCTGTCTAGTTTTGGCTGGGTTCATCGTGATCCCTTTCCTCCGCTGCCATTGGCCGGAACGGGGGGCTCACTTGCCCTATTTTGTAAATTGCCCGCACTCATGCTGACACATAGAGTGCAGGCTTTGGGTAGCCCTGCAGTTGGCAAGCCAACCAAGGGCCCCCCACACCCCCCGTGTACGGGGGGCAGGCCGGCTTACAGCAGCCCCCAAAACCGCAATCACATTGGCACCGTTAAAATCTGCCTCCCCTTCCCAGCCCCAGGCCGGGTTCACACAACGAAAACGCTTCCCTTCCTGCTGGCCAAGCCATAAACATCGGTGGCCGGTTTGCAAACTGTCGGCAGGCGGCACCACCACAACCTTGACCCCGGCCCCACCGCCTTGGAGTGCAGAAACTGCCTCAGTTGAGAAAACGCCCAACTGTTCGACCGCCAACGCTCTGTTTTGCTGCGCGGCTGTTGATTGACACGCTCCCGTATCCCCCGTGTACAGGAGGAAAAGGGCGGGCCTCCTGCCGTTTCTAGCTGAACTCCTAAGCGGCCTTGGCGTCGGTATCCCCAGACGGAAAGGACTTGAGGCGGGATCCCGCCAAGAATGTAAACGAAACGCCAAAAACTGTCACCCGATCCCTCGAAAAAGCTGGAGGGGTGGGGATATCCTGAAATAGGCAGCAACAGATCCGGTGCAGAGTTGAGCTGTGGCTCGTTCGCCAACAGGGTGGCTGTTACGCCAGCGAGGCAGCCCACAGGGTTGACATGGAAAGGCGGTCTTTTCTACAAAAGTTACTCCTGGTTGCTGCCGGCCTTGGTCTCTCTCCCGGCTGGTTGGTGGGTCAGGCTGAGCGCTACGGGCAAGCTTTGGCGGCCAGCTCCCGCAAGTTGGCTCTCTTGATAGGCATTAACCGCTACCCCGGCGAGGGATCCCCGTTACAGGGGTGTGTCACGGATGTGGAGCTGCAGCGGGAGCTGCTGCGGTATCGCTTTGGCTTTGACCCGGCAGACATTCTCATCCTCACCGATGGAGCTGCCACTTCAAGCGCGATCCAGTCAGCCTTTGCCGAGCACTTGGGAAGTGCAAGTCAGACGGCTGAAACGGTAGTGGTGCAGTTTAGCGGCTACGGCCAATGGCGGGCGGGATCTTCGCCCGAGCGCTGGCAGCCGGCGCTGCTGTTGGCTGGCCCTGAAGAAGCGGCGGCTATGGGTCTGGAGCGCTTTTTCCAGCTTGTGCAAAGCTTGGGCACAGCCCAGCTCACGACCGTACTCGATTGTGGCTTTACCTATGTTGCACCCGCAGTACGGGGCAACTTGCAACTGCGCTCCCGCCCGCCGAAAGTCCCCAAGGAAGTAGCCTCTACCTCCCCAGAGGCGGTGGCTCCCGGTCGCCTGCCTTCTGGTGAAGTGCAGCAGATTTGGCCCTCTCCGCCCAAGGGGTTGTTAATTGCCGCCACCACCCCCCAAGATTTGGCGGCAGAAGCCGCTTGGCCGGGATTTCATGCAGGGATACTCACCTACCTGTTGACGCAGTACCTGTGGGAGACCACACCTGCCACCCGCCTGCTGATAGCCTTCAACCAAGTGGCCGGTCAGCGGGAGCTGGGCCTGTTTGCTTGTCAGCGCCCCATCCTGGAGGGCAAAGAAACGGCTCGGCGCATCCCGCCCTACTTCCTCACCCCCCCTCAGGTGGGAGTCAGCGGCGCCATCCAGGAAGTGAAGGGGAATCGGGCCCAGGTGTGGCTGGGTGGGATCCCACCGGCGGCACTCTGCGGCTTGCAGCCAGGTACTCTTTTGGTTCCCATTGCTGCCGAGCCTTCCACCGCCTCGCCGGTGCCGCTGCTGATTCGTTCTCGCAGCGGCCTGTTGGCACAGGTGCAGCCGGCCAACGGGGAAGGTCAATTTCCCCCCGTGGGCACGCTGGTGCGGGAGCAGTTGCGCAGCCTCTCCAGCAGCCTCAAGCTTTTGGTGGGTCTGGAAGACAACTTAGGCCGCGTTGAAAAAGTAGATCTGACCAACGCTATCGCCGGCTACAGCTGGATGGAGACGGCCAACCCGCGCGAGCGCCAGGTGGATTGCCTGCTGGGCCGCATCACCCCCGAAATGGCCGCCGCCTTTCAATTGGACGCTCTGCCCAAACCCCTGGAAGTCAACAGCTACAGCCTCTTTTGGCCGGGGCGAGAATTGCTGCTCAATTCCTGCGGGCCGGCTGGGGAAGCTGCCGCTACGGCAGTGCAGCGGCTGGTGCCCCGTCTGGCCCATCTGCTGGCGGCCAAGCGCCTGCGGGCTACCCTCAACGCGGCAATCTCGCCGCTGGCGGTGGTGGGGGAATTGTCCACCAAGGGCAAACCCTTGCGGGGGTCACGGCTTGCCCAAGGGGCCGCTGCTCCTGGCGAGCCAGGCATGCCACGCTTTATGCGCGGGGATCCCCTCTATCTCACTCTGCGCAACGAGGGCGAGCAGGATCTGTTCGGGTACCTGTTGATGGTCGATTCCAGCGGGCAACTGCACCTGCTGGCCCCCATGCCCCAGGAGGACTTTGCCCTGCCGCTGCGCCTGGAGGCCAAGAGCAGCCTGACTTTGCCACCTCTGCCTGAGATGGCTGGCAATTCGCGCTCTGCCGTCAATCCCGATCTGCTCACCTGCCATGCCCAGGGGCTGACCGAGCTGCTGTTTGTGGCCAGCACTCGCCCCTTGTCGGCCAGCTTGGAAGCCCTCAAAACCATGGCCCGCAAGCTGGGGGTAGCCCGTTCGCCGCTGTTGCTCAATGGGCCGCTGGAATGGACGCAAATTCTCCTCGAGGAGTTGACCCAGCGTGCCCCCGAAGGGGATCCCGACTTGCGCTGGCTGGATCCCGGCCAGGCTGTTACCCTTTCCCTCACCTATTTGCTGGTTTAGCTCAGCAACAGGGCAAACAGGCCACAGAGAGCAATGCCATCGAAAACCCCGGCCCCGCCAATGCTGAGAATGCCCGAGCAATTGCGCCGCAGCACCTCCGGCAAGTGCAGCAGATCCGCTCCGATCACCGTGCCCAAAACCCCGCCAGCAAAGGCCACCGCCGGCGCCTGATCTCCAGCCCAGAACATGGCGGCCAAGGCTGCCGTAGCCGGGGCGGTCAAGGGATTCATCTGAATGCCGATTCCGGGCACCACGTGGGAAGCATAGTAGCTGACCACAGTCACCAGCGCCGTTACGGCCAGGATCAACAGCCCATCGGCCCGGCCAAATTGATACAGGGCCAAGAGCACCGGGATCAGCCCCCCGCCCACGTTCAGAGCAACCACGGTCTCCTGAGAGATCTTGGCCAACGGGATCCCCCAAAATTGCCGTATCCACAGGCTGGCCAGGTCTTCCACCAGCGTTACCTCGCACTTCACACGATACAGGGGAATATTGACCGAGCTGCCCGCCAGGATAGCCAGCAGCAGCAACAGCGCCCCCTCCCGCGAGAACCCCAACTTGCCCACCGCCAACGCCACCACATCCACCGCCAGCCCCAGCCAGAGGAAAGGCAGCAGCAGCACCAGCATCAAAAACAGCAACAGCGAGACCGGCAAGTAGAACATGGCAGGGATCCCTGGCGCTCGGGTGTCAGCTCCAGCCTATCAAGACTGAGTGTGATTTTTTCGGGCAAGGTCTGTAACCATAAGTCTGCAATCGGCTTTACTCAGTCTATAGGCCGAAGATTTTGTTGCGAATATCATGGGCGATTTCAAGACCGGCACGCCAATCTCCAGCAGTCTTAGACAGGGTAATCAAATAACGTCGATCCCCATAAAAGCAAATCTTGATGTGAGGGGATTCTGAAACAAGCTCAAAACCAAAATTCTGAAGCTCTTTTTCGGCACGATTACTCCATTTTCGGTAGTCACAAAACCAGTGGTCTACAAATTCTCTAATGCTTTGGCGGCAACTGTCGCCCTCACATGCATCGTTACTCTGGATTAAGTCTTTAAGGATATGCTGAACTCGACTTTCTTGGTGCACTTGGTTAATTGCCCTGCGTAGAATTTCCAGGATAAAGCTCTTAGCCTCTTGTGGGTAAAAGTCTCTCTCATTTTCTAGCCTTAATACTATATCACATTCTGATAAGATCTGCTCTCTGTAACGTTTATCCCCTTTGCATTGGTACTGCACAGACAGAGTCTTTTGAAAACCTTCTACACTTAAATTAAGAAAATCTCTCTCCTCTTCAAGACTCTTGATCTTTTGGTTCCGGTCTTCTAGTTCTATCTCTAATTCTTGTAGTTTTTCATCTTTCTGTTGAAGCTGGCGTCGCAGATCTGAAAGCTGCCTTTCGTAACTTTGCCGCCACTGTTCTTTCTCCTCAATTTGCTGAAAGAGATCCCTGGCTCTTTGCTCTTGGAGTTGGAGCTTCTCAATCAGGCAGTTTTGCTCAGCTACCCGAGCTTCCAGGCTTGTGACTTGCTCGTTCTTCCGCTGGAGCTGAGCTTGTAGTTCAGAGAGCTGGCTTTCGTAATTGCGTAGTTGCTGCTTCCTTTCTTCTATTTGCTGAGAGAGATCCCTGATTCTCTGCTCCTGGAGCTGAAGCTTTTCAATCGAATGAGCCTGCTGAGCCAGTTGCGCTTTCAGAGCCTGGATTTGCTCATTGCTCTGCTGAAGCCGAGCTTGTAGCTGTGCAAGTTCGTCTTGCTTACTACGCAGCAGATGCTCTTTTTCCTGAACTTGCTGAGACAAATTTGTAGCGGACTGCCGCCATTTTTGCAGATCCACTAACAGTCTTTGGATCTCTTCCTCTTTTTGTGCAGCTTGATTCCCCGGTTCCAGGTTCTCTGCCTGAGCGCTTCGTAGCTGCTCTGGTGCCTGTCTCTGGGTTTCCTCATCCTTCTGTAGAAGCTGATCCTCCGTTTCCTGAAATTGCTCAAAGGAAGGACGAGGCAGCTCTAAGACAACCTGACCTCTTTGAGCCTGGGATCCTGCCAGTGATTTGTTACGCTCTACTTTCTGAGCCGCTACACTGCCAGCTCCTGCTACAAGAGCCACCGTGAGAGCTCTCCTAAAAGCTGGCTGAGGCAGAGAGGCAATGGCGGCAGCCGCGAGAGCAGTAACGATGTGGACGTTAAAGGGCTTAGCCATGACAACAGAGAGCGTTGGGCGAGAAGGAGTTGGAACTAAGGATAACCGCTGATGCCAGAACCGTGAAAGAAATACAAAAATTCTATATAGTATAATATTTTGAGGAGGAGTCCTTTGGAGCTTTGTTAAGTTTCAAAAAATCAGAAGGAAAAACAACGAACTTCACCGTTGCCGCATTTGCGGATCCAAGGCATCTCGCAATCCATCCCCGACAAAATTGATGCTCAGCACGGTCAAAAAAATCATCAGTCCGGGGAAGAAGGCCATGTGGGGCGCTTGCTCCAGGTAATTGCGGGCATCGAAGAGCAATCTGCCCCAAGTGGGCACATCCGGCGGGAACCCCAGCCCCAAGAAGCTCAGCGTTGACTCGGTGATGATCGCCGTCCCTACTGATAGCGTCGCCGCCACAATCACAGGGCTGAGCACATTGGGGAAAATATGCACCCAGATCAGCCGACGGGCCGGAGCCCCAATGGCGCGAGCCGCCAAGACAAAATCCATTTCCCGCACGCTCAAGAAGCTGGCCCGTACCAGCCGCGCCACCGACATCCAATTCAAGCTGCCGATCACCAGCACCACCAGGATAAAAATCCCCGTTTCTGGCCCTGCCAAGCGTCGCAAGCTCTCTCGAAACAGAAAGATCACCAACAACAACAGCGGCAATTGCGGCAAGGAGAGAAACAAATCCGTAAACCGCATCAGGGCCATATCGATCCAACCCCCATAAAACCCCGATATCGCCCCGATCAAGGTGCCCATCGTAATGGCCACCAGCATTGAGGTAATGCCCACTGAAAGCGATACTCGCCCGCCGCGCAACACCCGCGCCAAGACATCTTGTCCCAGGTCGTTGGTGCCAAAGGGATGGGCCCAACTGGGGGGCAGTTGAGAACGAGAAAAGTCGATCTGGCTGGGGGAAGCTGTGTAGATCAGCGGGCCCACCACACATCCCAAGATGATGAGCAGCAAGGTGGCCGTCCCAAACAGGGCCAGCCTATCCCGACGAAAGCGCCGCCAGGCATCCCCCCACAGGGTACGCGGGGGGCGTTCCTGAACGTTGGCTTGAGGGGGAGCAGGGATCGAAGCAGACATCGGACACCTCTAGAAGTTTGAGGGTGAAAGATTGTTGAAGAGCCGGATCCCTAGCGGGTATACTGCACCCGCGGATCCAAAATGCTGTAGAGAATATCCGCCACCAAATTGAAAATCACGATCAAGATGGCGTAGATAAAGGTGATGGCCATCACCACCGGCGTATCGCCCCGGAAGATGGAATCCACCAACAAAGCGCCGATCCCAGGTACGCGAAAAATCTGCTCTGTAACCAGCGCTCCGGTAAACACGGATGGAATATCCAGGGCCACCAGGGTTACCACCGGGATCAAGGCATTGCGCAAAATGTGCCGATTCACCACCACCCATTCTTGCAAGCCTTTGGCCCTGGCCGTCCGCACGTAATCCCGGTTCATTTGCTCCAGCATTGAGGCTCGCACAAAGCGCATCAGCACCGCTGCCTGGAACAACACCAAGACTGTCACAGGCATGATCGATTGGCGCACCTGGGCCACAAAACTTGCCCAATCGGTTACCCGCAGCGTGCTGTTGTAGATGAAGGGGAACCAGCGCAGTTGCACACTGAAAATGATGATGAACAAAATACCCGTAAAAAAGGTGGGCAAGGAAAAGCCAACAAAAGCCAGCGTCGTCACCACTTGGTCGAAGAGGGTGTAGCGCTTCAGGGCAGAGATCACGCCCAAAGGCACCGCCAGCAATGCGCCGATAATATATGCAGTGCCAACTATCCAAAGAGTGGTGGGCAACCGTTGCAAAATTAAGTTCAACACGGGGCTGCGGCTGGTAAAAGAAAAGCCCATATCCCCCTGCATAAAAGCCCACAGCCACTTCACATAGCGGATGTAAATCGGCTGATCTAGCCCCAAAGAACGGCGAATGTTCTCCCGTACTTCCGCAGTGATGGCAGGATTGGTGGCAAATTCTGCCATGGGATCCCCAGGTGCCAAAGCCAAGATGGCAAACACCACGATGCTGATGGCCAGCAAGGTGGGAATGGAGATCAACAGGCGATTAATCAAGTAGCGCGTCATAAAAACAAAGAGACAAAAATGAAAGCAATGCCATCATGGTAGGGATGTTGGCAGCAAAATGTTAGGGGAAAGCCTTTCTTGCCCAGAGAGGAAAAAAAGAGGCAAGGGATCCCTCCCTCACCCCCGCCCCTCCCCGACAGGATCCCCTAGGACTTGCGAGTCCAATCTTTGATGTTCCAAGGTTCCAGATCCCAGGGGGTGAGATCGATCCCTTCCAGGCTGTTGGCCGCTGCCGACGGGCTGGAGCGGTCGATCAAAGGAATCACCGCCACATCTTCTACTGTCAGGAAGTTGTTCATTTTCTTGATCTGCTCCTCCCGTTCTTTGGCATCGGTCATCGCCACCAGCTCGGCAAACATGGCGTCGTAGGTGGGGTTGCAATAGCGGGAGTCGTTGGACTTGGCCCAGTTGTTTTCTTTCTGGGCAATCTCCTCGCAAAGGTAACGGCGCAGGTAACTCGTCGGATCCGGGTTATCGTTGCCAGTGGTGTACATCTGTAGGTCAGCGTAGAAGTGGCCCAGGTTGTCGGGGTTGTTGGGTTCGCTGTCGAAGAAGATGCTGGCATCGATGCTCTTCAGCTCCAGGTCGATGCCGATCTTGCTGAAGTCTTGCTTGATGATCTCCTGAGTTTTCTGGCGCACCGGGTTAACAGAGGTTTGGAAAACCATGCGCATCTCTACACCACCTTTGTCCCGAATGCCGTTGTTGTTGCTATCTACCCAACCGGCTTCATCCAGCAGCGCTGCAGCTTTCTCCAGGTTGAATTCCCAGGGAGCGTTGGCCCGCAGGTTTTCGGGAAATAACACGTAGTCATTGGTGGGGGTACCGGCCACGCCGTAGATCTGATCGGCGATGGTTTGCCGATCCACAGCCAGGCTCAAGGCTTTGCGCACGTTCAAGTCCGTCAGGAACGGATGGGGCACATCCTTGTGGGAGCGTTGCCCGTCTTTCTCTACGTTGGGGTCGGAGAAATTGATAACGATCCGCTCCATGCTCGGGCCAGGCTTGGGAATGACCCGACCAATGCCTGTAGCCTCTAGCTGAGCGAGCACTGCAGCTTCTACCTGGGTGTTCCAGGCATAGTCGGCATCGCCGGTTTGCAGCACCGCCCGTGCCGCAGAGGTGGCATCTCCACCTCCCTTCAATTCCACGCGCTTGAAGAAGGGCTTGCCCTCTTCCCGAAAGTTCTTGTTGGCCACATAGACGATCACATCCCCTGGCCTCACCTCTTCGGTAATGTAGGGGCCAGTGCCAATGGGGGCCAGGTTGGCAGGGGCCTCGCGGGAGTTAGGGCCGTTGTAGTCTTTGAAGATATGTTTGGGAATGATCATGCCGTTGCTGCCGACAAAGGGCACAAACCAAGCCACCGTCGGCTTTTTGAAGGTGATTTTCACCGTGGTCGGATCCACAGCTTCCACCGAGGCAACATCGGCATAGTATTCGGAGGTAATCGCCCCCACTTCTGGGTTGGAAACGTACTCGTAGGTGAAGACCACATCTTCAGCGGTGAAGGGTTCTCCATCCGCCCAAGTGACCCCGCTCTTCAACTTCCAGGTGACAGAGGTCAGATCTTTGGCAACGCCGCCGTTTTCAATGCTGGGGATTTCTGCTGCCAAAAAAGGCACCATTTCACCACGGGCATCAAAGCTGGCCAGAGGCTCATAGACCAAGCGGCTGGCTTCAAAGTCTTTGGTTCCTGTGGAGAGGTGAGGGTTAAGCAGAGTTGGCGCTTGCCAGTACAGCAACCGCAGGGTGTCGTCGGCTTGGGCCTGGACGGGTATCCAATGCTGGTGAACCAGCAACCCTCCCACCACAAACAGGGGAATCAACCACAGCCGCAGCTTGACCAACCGCAGTCTCAGACGTTGGAAAGGATGAAAAGACATTTACACTTACCTCTTGTAAACAGACTCAGCTAGGGGACTGGCGCTATGGCCTCCAAGTCATCCCAGAGATTTTCAGCCTTTGACTGGCAAGAACCGGGTAAGGTTCCCCCCCCGGCGGTCCGATTGAGGTCAACTTTGTTGGATGAGGGTTTGCCTCAATCAAGACCTCTTTTAGGTTTAGGTTTCACCAAGGTAGCAGATGGACGGGATTTTTCTGTAATTCGTTACACAGTATTGCCAGATCCCGCTTGCAGAGCCCTAGAGGGTTGGATTGCTGGGAATGGGGTTCCCCCGTTTGGTGCAAATGGATACGCAAATGTCTGTAGAAATGAGCAAGAATGGTGGCAGGGTTTCGTCAACCCTTAGGTGCTGCTCCTCTTTAGGGTTGGACTTGAACTCGGTCGGGATTGAGCTTGAATTGGTTTGTGTCTAAATGGTTCTAAGGGATGCTGGATTTTTCTGGAAAAATTCGCCATATAAGGGGAAATCCTTTTCCTTTGCTGTAGCGGTGACAAGGATCCCAGGAGCATGGCGCGATTGTTAGAAGTATGGCGGCTGGAAACGCGGTTCTATACCCAGGATGGAGTGGTGAAGGCCGTCAACGGTTCCAGCTTTCACGTGGACGAGGGGGAAACTCTGGGCATTGTGGGGGAATCGGGATCCGGCAAAAGTGTCACCATGCTCTCGGTGATGCGGCTGATCCCAACACCGCCGGGCAAAATTGTGGGGGGCGAGGTGCTGTTTGCCGGCCAAGACCTGCTCAAGCTGAAAGAATCGGAAATGCGGCGCATCCGGGGCAACCAGATCGCCATGATCTTTCAAGACCCCATGACCTCCTTGAACCCTGTCTTGCGAGTGGGCCAACAAATTGCCGAGGCTCTGCAGTTGCACCTGGGCATGACTCCTGCCCAAGCACGGCAGCGGACTATTGAACTGTTACAAATGGTTGGGATCCCGGCAGCAGCCGAGCGGGTGGATCACTATCCCCACCAATTCTCCGGGGGGATGCGGCAGCGGGTGATGATTGCCATGGGCCTGTCCTGCCGCCCAAAGCTGTTGATTGCCGATGAGCCCACCACCGCCTTGGATGTGACGATCCAAGCCCAGATTGTGGAGTTGATCAAAGCCTTGCGCGAGGAGATCGGCATGGCGATTATCTGGATTACCCATGATTTGGCCTTTTTGGCGGGCCTGGCCGACCGGATCTTGGTTATGTACGCCGGCCAGATTGTGGAAGAAGCTCCGTTGCACCAGCTTTACAAAAATCCCCGTCATCCCTACACCATCGGCCTGCTGCAGAGCATCCCCCGCCTGGATGAGCGCCGCCGCGAAAAGCTGCAGCCCATTGAGGGCATGCCCCCGGATTTGGTCAACTATCCCAAGGGTTGTCCGTTTGCGGCCCGTTGTCGCTTCGTCATCGACCGCTGCTGGAGCGAAAATCCAGAGCTGGAGTCCGTTGGATCCCAGCATGCGGTGGCTTGCTGGGTAAAGCCGGAAGGAAAAGCCCATCTGCGGTCAGTGGCCGGTGTCGGCGGGGACGGTGAATCGCTGGAGAGGACGGCCCATGGTTGACCCCCCTTCTTTCCCGGCCAGCGCCTCTGTCGATGCTTGCCCACCTGAGACCGGCCAAGCCACCTTGGTGCGCGTCGAAAACCTAAAAGTGCATTTTCCCATTCGGCGGGGGCTAATCCTGCAACGACAGGTGGGATCCGTCAAGGCGGTGGATGGGGTGAGTTTTGCGGTGCGGCGGGGAGAAACCCTGGGGCTGGTGGGAGAATCGGGCTGTGGCAAGAGCACCCTTGGGCGAGCCATTTTGCAGTTATGTCGGCCCACCGCCGGGAACGTGTATTTTGGGGGTGTCGATCTGACCCAGCTCAGCCCGGAAGAGCTGCGCCGCATGCGGCAACGCATGCAGATGGTGTTTCAGGATCCCTATGCCGCTCTGAATCCCCGCCAGACGGTGGGGGCAATTGTGGGGGAGCCCCTGACAGTCTTTAGGGTGGCCGGGGGCAAAGCGCAGCAGGAGCGGGTCAGGGAGCTGCTGGAGGTGGTCGGCCTCAATGCCAACTTTGTCAACCGCTATCCCCACGAGTTTTCGGGCGGGCAACGGCAGCGGATTGTCATTGCCCGTGCCTTGGCTTTGAAGCCGGATTTTATTGTCTGTGATGAGCCGATCTCGGCTTTGGACGTGTCGATTCAGGCCCAGGTGATTAACTTGCTGCAGTCTTTGCAAGAGCAGTTCGGCCTCACCTATCTGTTCATCGCCCATGACCTGAGCGTGGTGCGCCACATTTCCGACCGGGTGGCGGTGATGTACTTGGGCAAGGTGGTGGAGCTGGCGGATCGCGACGAGATTTACCAAAATCCTCTCCATCCCTATACCCAGGCACTGCTCTCGGCAGTTCCCATTCCCGACCCGGAAGTGGAAGCCAGGCGCAAGCGGATCATCCTCAAGGGCGATGTGCCTAGCCCGGTCAACCCGCCCAAAGGATGCAACTTCCACACCCGCTGCCCTTGGGTAACAGAGGCGTGCCGTCAAGATCCACCCCCGGCATTTCGCGAGGTGAGCGCGGGGCATTTTGTGGCTTGTCACCTGGTGCCCTAGGTAGCCCTCAAGGGATCCCGGCCACTCCTGTTTGGCGGGCAGCTTGGATCACGGCGGCAGCCACCTGAGGAACTACCCGCCCATCGAAGACCGAGGGAATGATCCACTGGGGATCCAAATCTTCCGGTGGGATCAAATTGGCAATGGCCTGGGCGGCAGCCAGGCACATCTCAGTGTTGATCTGCTTGGCGCGGCAATCGAGAGCGCCGCGGAACACCCCTGGGAAGGCCAGCACATTGTTGATCTGGTTGGGGTAGTCGCTGCGCCCGGTGGCCATCACGGCGACTCGATCTGCCACCAGCTCGGGCTGGATCTCTGGCACCGGGTTGGCCAAGGCAAAGACAATGGGATCCGGCGCCATTTTCTCCACCATCTCTGGTGTCAAAGCATTGGCCACGCTCACCCCGATGAACACATCTGCTCCCACCAAAGCCTCTGCCAGGGATCCGCTCTCCTCAACGGCAACGGCAGCTTTCTCGGGGGTGAGGTCGGCGCGGGAGCGGCTGAGGATCCCTTGGCGGTCGCAGACCAGGATATGTCTGGCCCCGGCCCGTCGCAGCAGTTGAGTTACCGCAATACCGGCTGCTCCTGCCCCGTTGAGGACAATGCGCACCTCCTCTAGGCTTTTTTTAACCACCTTCAAGGCATTCAACAACGCTGCCAGCACCACAATGGCGGTGCCATGCTGATCGTCGTGGAACACCGGCAGGTTGAGACGGGCCTTGAGCTGCAACTCGATGGCAAAGCAGCGGGGGGCGCTGATGTCCTCCAGGTTGAAGCCGCCAAACCCTGGTGCCAGGCGCACCACCGTCTCCACAATTTCCCCCACCTCCTGGGTGGCCAGGCAGAGCGGGAAAGCATCGATATCAGCAAAGCGTTTGAACAGGGCTGCTTTTCCCTCCATCACTGGCAGAGCCGCCTCCGGGCCGATATTCCCCAGGCCCAGCACGGCGCTGCCATCGGTTACGATGCCAACGCAATTGCCCTTGATGGTGTATTCATACACAGCGCTGGGATCGGCGGCAATTTCCAGCGCCACCCGACCCACGCCCGGGGTATAGGCCATGGCCAGATCGGCGGCGCTCTCCAGGCGGCTTTTGGCCACCACCTGTAGCTTTCCCCCCCGGTGCAGCTCAAAGGTGCGATCCACCACCCGCTCCACTTTTACGTTGGGCAAAGAGGCAACAGCGGCGCGAATTTGCTCGGCATGCTCGCTGCTAACGGCATCCACGCAGATTTCCCGCACCGTTTCGGCTGCCGATTGGTGGATGAGGTCGATCTGGCTGAGGCTGCCTCCCACCTCGGCAATAGCTTGGGTAACACGGGCCAGCGCTCCTGGCTGGTTGGGCAGGCGCAGACGTAGAGCAATGCTGTAGCTGGAGCTGGGGGTGAGTTTTGTCATAGCTTTCTATAGTAGAAGAAAAATTGCCTTCAGCAGAGCAAGCTCCTCAACACTGAGCCCTCCGGTTCGGCACCCAACCTTCTCCCTCCGGAAGCAGGGTTGGGGGTGAGAATAACCCTAGGATCGAGAAATCCCGAAGACAGGCGATCCTCCTTCTTGCATATGACAGCTTCTGCTGCGGCAACTTCCGATTCCGACCTCAATACTTTTGCCGATTGGCTGGAAGGTTACTACAGCAACCGCGCCCAAGCCATGGCAGAACCGGTGTGGTTTGTACCGGTGAGCCTTTGGTACGTGCGCCTTCCCCACCTGTTTTCAGAAGGAATCGGCTTTTTTACCGAGCAATTTAACGAGCACACGCCAGGCCGGTTTTACCGCAGCCGGGTGCTGCAGGTATTGGCGGATCCCTTGCGGATCGAGAACTATAAGTTGCGGGATCAAGCGGCTTGGGCAGGTGCCTCTCAGGATCTGCAGCGCTTGGCGCAGCTTTCTCTGTCTGACTTGCAGCATTTGCCCGGTTGTCGCATCCTCGTAGAAAAGCGCGCAGACTGCTACCACGGCCAGATGCTGCCGGGCGGTGGCTGCCGCCTCAACCCCGGCGACAGCACCTACATCCACATCGAGTTTGACCTCACAGCCCAGGAATTCATCACCTGGGATCGCGGCTTCGACGCCACCACCGGCCAACAAACTTGGGGATCCCGCGCCGGCCCTTACCGCTACCAGAAAAGGATCCCTGTGGTATTTCCCCCTCGCCCCTAAGGGTTCGGAAAACTGTTGGGCTAGCTAGGAGGGCTATGGGAACAAAAAAGGAAACAGGTCGCGGAAACCCCTGCGCAGCTTGAGCAAAAAGATCAGCCGCTCCACCTCTGGAGAAACAGATCCGGTTTCGGGCCGGGCTGCCAGGGCTGCCTGGAGTTGCAGAGCTTCGCCAGCGGTGAGGGGCTGATTATCGACCGGAGAGCGAGCCTGCAAATCTGGCTGCGCCCGCAGCACCTCCTCAGGGATTTCAGAAGCCGGGGGCAAAGCCAAGGCCTGATTCGGCGGATACAGCAGGAACACCAGCAGACTGGCCCATCCACTGCTCCTTTTGACCCAATGCTTTCGGTTCACCGGATGCAAATCTCTCGGTCCACTCCGCCTTATCCTAGCTACCCCAGGGATCCTCAGCCTCTCTCCCGGCACCCTAGAACCAGTACCGTATAAGCCGGGGAACATCACACCTGCCGGAATCCAGGCCCGTCAAACGGTCAAACCACAGCGAGCCAGTCCTCAGCTCCCTAATCTTACTCGGGATCTTGCCCAGGCCGTCTTTTTGCAGCGAGCCAAAATCCCCCTTAGCCGGCCATTGCTTCCGAGCGCTCTTGGATCACTCGGTCTACAATGCCGTAGGCTTGGGCTTCCGTAGCCGAGAGGTAGAAATCCCGCTCCACATCCCGCTCGATTTTCTCCAGCGGCTGGCCAGTCATTTGCGCCAAGAGCTCATTCATACGCCGCTTGACCCGCAAAGTTTCGCGGGCGCGAATTTCGATATCGCTGGCCTGACCTTGGATCATCCCCAGGGAAGGCTGGTGCAGCATGATGCGGGAGTGGGGCAGGGCAAAGCGTTTTCCCTTGGTGCCGGCAGCCAGCAAGAAGGCCCCCATCGAGGCTGCTTGGCCCACGCAAACGGTAACAATGTCGGGCTTGACGTGGTTCATGGTGTCGTAAATGGCCATGCCCGCCGTTACAGAGCCACCAGGAGAGTTGATGTACATCACAATATCCTTTTGCGGATCCTGGGAGTTGAGGTAGAGCATCACCCCCACGATGGTATTGGCCAGGTTGTCGTCGATGGGCTCGCCGATAAACAAGATCCGCTCTTGGTACAGGCGGTCGTCGAGGCTGATCCACTGGCTGTAGGGCTCACCGGGCAGACGGTAGGGAACGCGAGGCACTCCAATCGGCATAAGTTTCTCCTGGCAAAGTACAGAACACTACACAGAACGATGCGCTTGCAAGAGGTCTTGCGCGCTCAAATCTAGCTGGGGCAAAACCGAGGAAACAATGCGTTCAGGGCCGGTTTTAACCTCGTCTTCGTATTCCCCGCCAACCCAGCGCGACACCGACTGCTTGGCGGGATCCACAATCCAGTATTCCAGGATCCCACGGGCAGCATAGTCTTTGCGCTTGTCTTGATAATCACGTTTTTCATTGTCTATTCCAGGAGAAACCACTTCCACCACCAGCAGCGGCGGGGGCATGGGCAGCCGAAGGGTTCCGCGACCGTTCCCCAGCAAGCTCACATGGTCAGGATGTAAAACCATCACATCTGGGTTGCGAAACCGAGCCTTGGCTGCGGGCACTTCGACCTCAACTTGGCCCAAGCTCAGGCGTTGGACGGGCAAAAACTTGAGCAATTCCGCAATCAGAAACAGCTCAATGAGGGTGTTAATGCGCTCCTCAGTTGGCACTTCCCGAATATACCCGTCTTCAAGTTCAAGCCGTCCTTCATAAGGCCAGCTTTTGAGGCGTAGGTACTCCTCCGCCGTTAAAGGCTGTACAGGGACCTGAACCCTCGACGGATCCCTCTGCTTCAGCTTTTGGCTGTTGCCAACTTCGGCAGGGCTTTGGAGCTGGTCAACACCTGATCGATAAGACCGTAGGCTTTGGCCTCTTCCGGAGTCATGAAAAACAGCCGCTCCGTATCCTTCTTGATGCGCTCTATGGGCTGGCCCGTGCTGCGAGATAATTCCTCCAGCATCATGTTGCGCAAGGTCAAGATCTCGCGGGTGCGAATTTCAATATCGCTGGCCTGTCCACGGGTGCCCCCATACGGCTGATGCAGCACGATCGTGGCATTGGGCAAACTGGCCCGGAACCCCTTGGCGCCCGCCGCCAACAGCATGGCCGCCATGCCAATGGCATTGCCAATGCAGATGGTATGCACCGGCGGCTTGATGTAGTTCATCGTATCCAGAATGGCAAAAGCTGCCGTGTCGTAGCTGTAGGTGCCCGTCGAGTTGATGTACATCTTGATCGGCTTTTCCCGATCCTCGTACTGCAAATACAGCAATTGTTCCACAATCAGCTTGGTGACGTTGGCATTCGCCTCCTCGGCCAGGGGCAGACCCAGATAGACAATGCGCTCTTGCAGCAGCAGCGAAGCCAAATCGGGAGGCGGAGTCCGAACCGGAGCGCCGCCATAGTAGTAGGTCGATTGCACCATGCCAAAGTTCTCCTACGGCCAATCCCTTGACTCTAGAGACAACTTCCTAGAACGACAGCACAGATGAAGGACAAGAGCAAGGGATCCGAGAACAGCAGCGGATCCCTTGTCTTCCTAAGAACCAGAACCTGAAGGGGAGGCGGCAGCTTTACTCCGCTCCCTGGGGCAAGAGCACCCGCTCCGGCTCCGTGACCAGCACCTTGGGCTTACGCTCCTCGTCCACATCGATGAGGACTTCTGATCCCTCTTTGACGTGGCCAGTCAAGATCTCTTGTGCCAGGATGTCTTCCAACAGGCGCTGAATAGCACGGCGCAGCGGACGTGCCCCATAGCTGGGGTTGTAGCCCTCCTCCACCAGCAGATCCTTGAAGCGATCGCTGACCGTGAGGTAAATCTTCTTCTCCTTCATGCGGTCGAACACTTCCTTGAGCAGGATGTCGGCGATCTGCTTCACTTCCTCCTTGGTCAGTTGCCGGAAGACGATGATCTCGTCCACCCGGTTGAGGAACTCGGGGCGGAAGTACTGCTTCAGCTCCTCGTGCACCAAGTTGCGGATGCGGTTGTAGTTCGCATCTTCGTCGTTGGTGTTGAACTCGAAGCCGAGGCTGCCACCACCCTTCTCGATGACCTTCGAGCCAATGTTCGAGGTCATCACGATCAGGGTGTTTTTGAAGTCCACCGTGCGGCCCTTGGCGTCGGTCAGGCGGCCGTCCTCCAGGATCTGCAGCAGCAGGTTGAACACGTCCGGGTGGGCCTTCTCGATCTCATCGAAGAGCACCACCGTGTAGGGACGGCGCCGCACCGCTTCCGTAAGCTGCCCCCCCTCGTTGTAGCCGACATATCCGGGCGGGGATCCGATCAGCTTGCTGACCGTGTGCCGCTCCATGTACTCCGACATGTCGAGGCGGATCATAGCCGACTCGGAGCCGAAGAAGTAGGCCGCCAGGGCTTTGGTCAGCTCGGTTTTGCCTACCCCTGTTGGGCCGGAGAAGATGAAGCTGGCGATGGGACGGTTGGGGTTTTTCAGCCCCACGCGAGCCCGACGAATGGCCCGCGAGATGGCCCGCACCGCCTCATCTTGGCCGATGATGCGCTGGTGCAGGGTTTCCTCCATGTGCAGCAGCTTCTCCGACTCGCTCTCGGTCAGCTTGGCCACTGGCACGCCCGTCCAGGCGCTCACCACTTGGGCGATGTCCTCTTCGGTGACCTCTGGCATCTCTTGGCGGCTGCTTTCCTCGGCTTTTTTGGCCGCCGCAATGGCGCGGATCTGCTGCTTGATCTCCATCTCCCGATCCCGCAGCTCGCCGGCCCTGTCGAAGTCTTGGGCCCGCACCGCGGCATCCTTCTCCTTAAGCACCCGCCGCAGCTCCTGATCCAGCTCCCGCGCCGCCGGCGGCAGTTGCGAGTTGATCAGGCGCACCCGCGAAGCCGCCTCGTCGATGAGGTCGATGGCCTTGTCCGGCAGGAAGCGGTCAGAGATGTATTGGTCGGCCAGCTTGGCCGCTGCCTCCAAGGCCGCGTCGGAGATCTTCAGCTTGTGGTGCTGCTCGTAGCGCTCCCGCAGGCCAAACAGGATCTCGATCGTCTCTGAAACGCTCGGCTCGCCCACCATGATGGGCTGGAAGCGACGCTCCAGGGCGGCATCCCGCTCGATGTGCTTGCGGTACTCATCCAGCGTGGTGGCGCCGATGCACTGCAGCTCGCCGCGGGCCAAAGCCGGCTTGAGGATGTTGGCGGCATCGATGGCCCCTTCGGCAGCCCCGGCTCCAATGAGGGTGTGCACCTCGTCGATGACCAGGATGATGTTGCCGGCGTTGCGGATCTCATCCATGATCTTCTTGAGGCGCTCCTCAAACTCGCCGCGGTACTTGGTGCCAGCCACCAACAGGCCGATATCCAGGCTGACCACCCGCTTGTCGGCCAAGATGTCGGGCACGTCCCCCTGCACGATGCGCTGGGCCAGACCTTCGGCAATGGCGGTCTTGCCCACGCCCGGCTCGCCGATAAGAACGGGGTTGTTCTTGGTGCGGCGGCCCAAGATCTGGATCACGCGCTCGATCTCCCGCGTCCGACCCACCACGGGATCCAGCTTGCCCTCTTGGGCCAATTGGGTGAGGTTGGAGCCGAATTCGTCCAGGGTTGGCGTCTTGGTGCGGCTGGAAGACCCACCCCCTGCCGTCACTTCGGCGGTCTCGCCCAACATGCGGATCACCTGAGTGCGCACCTTGGACAGATCCACCCCCAGGTTTTCCAGGACGCGAGCAGCTACCCCTTCCCCTTCGCGGATCAGGCCCAGGAGCAGGTGCTCAGTGCCGATGTAGTTGTGGCCGAGCTGGCGAGCTTCTTCTAAGGAGAGCTCCAGCACTCGCTTGGCGCGGGGAGTGAAAGGGATCTCGACGGCCACAAAGCCGGATCCCCGGCCAATAATTTTCTCGACTTCAATGCGGGCGTCCTTCAAGTTCACTCCCATGGACTTGAGAACTTTGGCGGCGACCCCAGTGCCCTCGCCGATTAACCCCAACAAGATTTGCTCGGTGCCAACGAAATTGTGACCCAACCGTCTGGCCTCCTCCTGGGCCAGCATGATCACCTTGATGGCTTTTTCCGTAAAGCGTTCAAACATGATCCTCGGGCTCCCTACGCCTGCATCAAGGCGGACTTGATAGGCTTAATCCTAACACAGGATTCAGGCCAACTAAGGGACGGTAAATACCCCAGACGAAAAATCATCTGGGATCGTGACGCGCCTGGAGAGATTTGAACTCCCGACACCGTGGTCCGTAGCCACGTGCTCTAGTCCACTGAGCTACAGGCGCAAGCTATCTACCTGCAAGAAAAGCGAAACAGCCACGGTTGAAGACCCGTCTCTCCTATCCAGAGATGGAAGCTTATCAATGTGGCTTAGGTATTCTAGCACAAGAGCGTTTTTTGGGAAGTCCAACGGGGTTGTAGATATCCGCCAACGTTCAACAATGCCCTGGCCAGGATCGCGGAACTTCTCCCCCCACCTCGAGGCCGGCTTGGGAGCTGCTGGCCGCAAGCACCTGCGTCCAGACCTGGCCGTTGCGCTGCCACAGCCGCACCTGCAGATGGCCGGCCAGGGTGTCGCGGCAGTTGCGCCGCATCCCTTCCGGGCCAGGGGTGAAGACGGTTTGCCCAGGCCGCTGGGTGTGACCTTCCAGTTGGATGCACCAACGGGCGTCTTCGCCGCGCACCTGCCAGGATCCCCAGGGATCCACCTGCCAGGTTAGCCGAGCTTGGCCGGGCCGCCACTCCAAAAAAGGCTGGGATCCCCCGCCGTGCAGGCTGATCAGGGCGACTTCTTCGGGGCGGGTGAGCACCTGCCGCTCGGCTCCGGCGCAGGTGAGGCTGAGGCCGGAATGGTTGGGAAAGGCGTTGCACTGGATCCAAAACCAGCGGCGAGGGAAGCTTTGTCCCCAGTTTTTTTCGGCGTAGGCGGGGGCCTGCTCGAATTCGAAGCGCCTGCCCCGCCACTCCACCCAGCCGCTGGCCAGGCCGTGGCTCATCAGGATCTGCCAGCCCGGCTCGAAGATGGGCAGATAAGACCAGGCTCCCATGGTGGCCCGCGGCGGGATCCCGTAGGCAGAGCAGAGTTGAATGCGATAGAGCCAGCGGATGGCCTCGCCTCTGACAGGATCTGGCAAAATCCCCTGGTTGAGGCGGGCGGTGTATTGGTAGCCGCTGGCGGTGTGTTGGAAGAAGGTGAGGGGCTCCTGCAGCCCTCGCCAGCTCTCGCCTGGCCCGCCAGCGTGCCCCAAGGCCAGGTGCCGCCAACTGGCCCAGAAGCGCTGTGGATTGGGGAAGGTGCGCCAATGCAGCTCCTCGTCTGGCCCCAACACCTGCGCCATGCCTCCCCGCCTGGGGTCGATGGCGTACATGAAGGCAAAGCTAATGGGCGGATCCCCAGGTAAAGTGACCCGGCTGTACCAGCCCTCAAAAAACCGCTCTGTGCAGCCATCCCAGTGATAGCCGGCATGGGGCAGGGATCCCCAGTCCGTTGAGCCGTTTTGCTTAAAGCACTCTGCCACCGGAGAGCAACTCCCTCGAGAATCGCCAGAAGATAGAAAAAAGTCTATAGCTACCAAAAAAACAATTGTATTGTTTCTATGTCTGTCTGCTTTTAGGATATCAACCAAGCTGAGATTTTAAGTCCAACTTTTTGGGACTTTTCGGCCTTAAGTTTGTGCCCTATGCGATGCTGAATACGCCCGCAGATGGGGGCACTTCGGCTGAGGGGGTAGGGTACGCCTGCGCTAGGTTAGTCGTCCGACGGTTCTATCTTGGGATCCAAGCTCTTGGCGGTAAGGCGCAAGGCTTCCGCCTGATCCATCACTCGAGGCGCTTGCACTGCCGTCTCAACCCCTTGCCGATAGCTCTCCCACAAGGGCATTTCCGGGTAGGTTTGCTGCAATTTTTTGATCTCATCTAGCAGAGCGCCCAGCCAGCCAGACGTACCCCAGGTGAGCAAAAACTGCAAGGGATTCCAGAGGTTGAGTTGCCGCCCCAATTCGTTGAGGCTTTCGTTGCGAATGGGCGGGTCGAAGATGTCGGCCACCGTCATCAACTGGCGCGCCAAGAGCGGCCTGAGGGTTGTCTCAGCAGCCTCCACAACGGCGGGAAGAGCGGCTTGGATGCGCTCGGGACTGGGAATGTGCCGGGCCTGGGGCAAAGCTTGCAGCAGCAACTCCAGGCGTCGCCCCGCCTCTGCCGACTCCAAAGCCGATTCTAGGGTTGTGCCCACGCTGAGAAACACTTCTCCCGTCAACAGCCGCACGGCGTCGATAACCAAGTGGTACAGGGGCGGGATCGCCAGCTTGATCCACTCGCTCTGGAAAAACTCCCGCAGCCGCCGCGCCAGATAGTCCCCCACTTGGGTGGTTTGGATCCCCACTTGGGTGAGGGAGAGGTACCAGTCGGGGGGGGATCCCTTGGGATCAAGCCACTGGCGCAGAGTTTGCCATTCCTCTTCTGTGAGGGCAGTTCGCCCCTGTTTTAAGACGCTGCGCCGCAGCTTGCCCTCAGCATTCAAGAGCTTGCGCAGCTCCGGTGTGCCCAGCAAAGAGAGGGCGCCTGCGGATCCCACGCTGCCGATCTCGACAGCAATAAGGGCGGCCAAGAGGGCGGCTGAGGCTTCCACTTGGATCTCGCCGCTTTTGTCCATCACCAAAGGTAGGCGGCTGTTGCCATAGGCCCGCAGGCTCATCGCCTCCAAGGTAGAGCGCTGCTCAGAGGTCAAGGCCCCCGCCCAGGCAGGGATGCCGTTGGTGGCTGCTTCGGGGTGTGGTGGCTCCTGCAGGCTGTGATACAGCAGGCTGGCCACCCAGGCTCGGTCGGCGGCCCGTTCCAGAGAGCCGATGACCACCTCCCATTGGCAGGGGTTGAGCAGAGGCAAAAGCGCTTGCAGCTCTCGCCGGAGGGGCTCTGGAGAGGTTGTGGCTCTGGCTTTGTCTAGAGTTGCCTGCAGCCGATCTCGCGCCTCGCGGCACAAGCCGCCCCACTCCAGTTGCCAACGAGCTAGGGTCTGCTGCACTGTTTCTTCGGAGCGTCGGGGCAGCTCCTGCCAGCCCGCCTCCAGTTGCCGCCACAGCTCCTCCCAGTTCAGATCCCCGGCCCTAGAAGGTGGAGAGTTCGCCGGCGCGGCAGGTGGGGCAGCGTTGGGATCGAGATTGGGGGAGAAGAACTCAGGCATGGGCAAACTTGGCCTCAGGGGCATTACCGGCATTATAGCTAGGGGTAAAAGGCGAGCTGTGGTAGGCCCAAGGTTTCCGGCCACCCCATCATTAGGTTGAGGCATTGCACCGCTTGCCCGGCTTGTCCCTTCATCAGGTTGTCGATCACCGACAGGACAATGACCCGGTTGGTGCGGGTATCCACTTCCACCCCAATCATGCAGGTGTTGGTGCCGGCAACCCACTTGGTTTGCGGGTAAACGCCGCGGGGCAGCACCTTGACCCAGGGGGATTGGCGATAGAAGGCGTTGTAAATGGTGATGAGATCTTCGCCCACAAGGCCGGGATCCCGCAGGTTGGCGTACAAGGTCACGTGGATGCCCCGCACCATCGGCACCAGGTGGGGCGTAAATTGCACGGTGATGGGGGTGTGGGTGAGGTCGGAGCAGGCCTGCTCGATCTCGGGTGTGTGCCGGTGTTGGGCCACGCCATAGGCGCCTAGCGAGCTGTCCACCTCGGCAAATAGGGATCCCAGCTTGGGGGTGCGGCCCGCCCCCGAGACGCCCGATTTGGCATCGAAAATCAGGCTGTCCAGCTCCACCAACCCCTGGCGCAGCAGGGGGGCAACCGCCAACAGGGAGGCCGTGGGGTAGCAGCCGGGGCAGGCTACCAGTTGGGCTTGGGCAATGGCCTCCCGGTAGAGTTCTGGCAGCCCGTAGACCGCTTGCTCGTTGGCCTGGCGATAGGCAGGGCTAGGCCAGTTGGGATCCGTCTGCCCCAGGCGATACCAGGATTGGTAGGTGGCCAGGTTGCGAAAGCGATAGTCTGCCGAGAGATCGAGAACTTTGCACCCTTTGGCTAGCAAAGGCGGCGCCAGGTCTGCCGCCAGGCCGTTGGGCAGAGACAAAAAGACAACGTCGCTGCTAGCAGCAATGGCCTCCACATCCACAGGCTGGATGGTCAAATCCACCGCTTGGGCCAGGTGAGGATAGAGATCCCCGTAGCGTTTGCCGGCGCTGTCTTGACCGGCCAGGTAGGTGATCTGCGCGCCGGGGTGTTCGCTGAGCAGCCGCACCAGCTGCACCCCTCCATAGCCGGAGGCCCCGACAATGGCAACGCGGACAGGATCGGTGGGGGGAAGAGAACGAGGCGCCGTAGTGGCCATGGGGGATGCTTGTGCAGAATTGCAAAGCTGACGGGTTGCCTTACTATTTATCGCATTTGCCGCTGCCTTGGTTGAACTCACCTGCTCTGTTGGGCTCAGTGTTGCCTGAGCCGGGAGTTATACTGGGCTCACGCGAGCCGCTCGGGCCTCAGCAGCCGCCTTGGCTGTTGAGGTCGTGCCCAGGGATGTTCCCTACCTCGTCGGGAAGGGTTATATGTACTACGAACAATTGATCAACATGATCCTGCGGGCCTGCGGCCAAAGCAGCCGCCACGGCCTGGATCAGGAAACGTTGACCCTCTACTCCGAAGGCCCCTACACCCTCTACAGGCTCACCTCCCATTTCGACCGCCGCTCCATTTTCGTTTTGGCCCAAAACCAGCGGGATATGTTTGTCTCTGGAGATGCGTTTCACAGCAAGCTGATCCCGGGAGAATGGCAGGAGTGGCTGCACCAGAAGGCTTTGGCTGTTGCCGACAAGACACCCCAGGCCAGCTAGCCGGCGAGGGCCAAAACTCCGGGCTGAACCTGCTGGGGCACCACTGAGAGCCGATCCAACTTGGCACAATAGGCCAGGTCGCTGTCGTTTTCGGGGCTAATTGCCAGCAGCCGCTGCCCATGGCTGGAGCGCCGCAACAGGCCCAGGAGATTGTCTTGCCAAGTTTGGTAGAGGGCCAGGGCGGCCACTGCCTCGTCGTTGCCCAACTGCTCCTCCGAACAGCCCAGGCGATGCAGAACTGCCCCGGCACAGGCGGTGTCTTCCAAAGCAAACGCCCCCTCCCAGCCGGATCCCACCAGCCACACCTCGGCAAAAGCTCCTCGCCTGAGAAACTCCACTACCGCTCCCAAGTTCACCAGGGCCGCCGTGATCACCACCGGGATCCTTTCTAAGCGCTGCAGGGTGCGGGTGCCGTTGGTGGTACTCATGAAGATGCGCTGGTCCCGCACGCGCTCTGGGGTGTACTCGCGGGGGGAGTTGCCTAGGTCAAATCCCGTCACCGTTTTGCCGCCTCGCTCCCCGGCCAAGAGCCGTTTGGAGGCCGGCCAGCTCCGGCTGGCCGCTTGCAAGGACTGCAAGTCGGCAAACACCTCAACGGCCTCTGCCCCTGCCGCCAGAGCTGCGGCGATGGTGGTGGTGGCCCGCAGCACGTCGATGGCCACTGCGCAGGCTGGGATCCCTGCCGGAGGGACTTGCTCAGGGGTGTGGAAGTGGAAAAGTTGCATGAGAGAGGGAGCAAAAAAGGTTCAACTAGAGCCCCACGAGAGCTTATTAGAACTCACGCCGGGCAAACACCAGCACCGTCAAAATGAGCAGCAAAACGGTGTAGATCAGACCGTAAAGCGCGTCGCCAAGGAACTGGGTGGGCGGAGGAATTTGGCCGTAAACGGCAGCATCTCTTAGATTAAAGCGCTCCAGATCCGGCAAGACCAAGTAAATGACCTCGAACACCTTGCCAAAACCTGCGTCTTCCACCAGCTTGCTTAACTGCAGCAGGGCGCGGCTGGCGTGGCCCATAATGAACAGGGCAATGGTGTAGAGGGTGGCCAAAATTGGAGAGGTAAAAACCCCAAACAGCAGCGCTGCCGCCACAATCAGCACCAGTTCCAAAAAGGTGAAAACTACTGCCCAGAGAATGGCCCAGGGGGAAATGGGGGCCTGCACCAACAGCAGGCTGAGCAAAAAGACGGCCGTCATCATTGCTAGCAGCACCGACAGCAAAGCCGACAGGCCCAGATGCTTGCCGACAATAAACTCCGCCCGGCTCATGGGCTTGGCAATCAGCACATAGACCGTGCGCCTCTCGATCTCTTTATTCACCAGCCCGGTGCCGACGAAAATAGCCACCACCAGCGCCAGGAAGTGGATAGCGGCCAGACCCAGATCGGCAATGATCTTGTTGTGGGCCTGGTTGGCTACCTGGGGGATCAAAACGATGGCTCCCAACATGGCCACCGCAAACACCATCACCAGATAGAGAACGCGATCCCGAATCGTTTCCCGGAAAACATTCTGGGCAATGGCCACGACGCGCGCCGCATCCATAAGCTGACCTCAAGCAAGCGACATCCAGCTATACACTTGTAGAAGTCCAGCTTTATTCTATGCAGTTCCAGGCCCAGATTCAGATCCACCTGCGCCCCTCGGTACTTGATCCTGCTGGGGCTGCTCTCCAGGCTAGCTTGCATCGGTTAGGGCATACCCAGGTGCAGGGAGTGCGCATTGGCAAACACATCCAACTGCGGCTAGAGGCCCCTGACGCCGAAACTGCCCGAGAGCAGGTGAACGAGCTGTGCGAGCAACTGCTGGCCAATCCGGTCATCGAGACCTATCAAATCCAAGTGGATCCTGTAGAGAGTTGATTGCTCACGCCTAGCCCTCACCACCTTTTTGTTTTCACAGCAAGGGATCCCCATGGCCAAGGTAAGGTTTGGCATTGTTGTTTTCCCCGGTTCCAATTGTGACCGCGACGTAGCCTGGGTAACCCGCGGCCTCTTGGGCTGCCCGACGCGACTCATCTGGCACCGGGAAACCGATTTATCGGGGCTGGATGTGGTGGTGCTGCCAGGGGGCTTCAGCTACGGGGATTATCTACGAGCTGGGGCGCTGGCCCGTTTTGCGCCAGTGATGGGATCCCTGGCCGAGCATGGGGCGCGGGGGGGCTATGTCCTGGGCATTTGCAACGGCTTCCAGATCTTGACAGAAGCCGGTCTGCTGCCGGGGGCGCTGGTGCGCAACGCCAACCTGCACTTTATCTGCGACCGGGTAGGGATCCGCGTGGAGCGGCAAGACCTGCCCTGGACCAGCGCTTACCCTTGCGGAGCCACCCTGACCCTGCCCATCGCCCATGGGGAAGGCCGCTACGTCTGCGATGCCGATACCCTCAAGCAGTTGCAGGACAGGGGGCAGATCGTCTTTCGCTATGCTCCGGTCGCGCCCAATGGCTCGGTGGACAACATCGCCGGCATTTGTGACCCTAGCGGTCGCATCCTCGGCCTGATGCCTCACCCGGAGCGGGCGGCGGATCCCGACTTGCCGGGGCAGGATGGGATCCCCTTTTGGCAGTCGATTGTCCAAAGCCTGGCCGGTTAGCCCTGCTGGGCCTGAGCCAACACCCTGCGCACCTGGTTCACCATCTCCTCGTGATCCACCACCGGCTTGGCGATGTAGCCATCGGCCCCACTTTGAGCCAAAAAGGCCTCGCGGTCGCCCCGCATGGCATGGGCCGTCACCAAAATGATGGGAATGGAGCTGCTTTTGGGATCCCCCTTCAGCAGTTGGGCAATGCGGATCCCGTCCACGGCCTCGCCACGAAAGGTGCTTTGAGAAAGGGAGACATCCAGCAAAATCACGTCCACCTCGTGCGCCTGCGCCAGCCGTAGGATCTCCTCCACATCCTGGCTGTGAAAGACCTCAAACCCGCCTCGCCGCCGCAACACTTTGTCGAAAACGCGGGCGTTAATTGGATCGTCTTCCACCAGCAGCACTGTTGCCATCGCTAACCTGAAGTTGACTTGGTTGCGAACTCGAGCCGCAGCAATCCCCGTAGTTCTGGAAACCATCCCGAAGCAATTCTAGCCATCCCATTCGAGCAGTGGGACAAGAGCTCCCCCTCCAAAATACTGATAACAAATCTCAATAAAGTAGCGCCAGTAGCTACCCCCTCTGCCAGCAGGAGAGGACAGCTACCGTTTTGAAAACAGCTTTGCTGGGTTGCCTGGGGGATACTCTACCAGCCTGGAACCGAGCGCCCTCTGAAAACAAAACAAAAACAAGGCCGGGGATTTTTCCGGCCTTGTACGGGGTACAACTGCCGTCTCTTTTGGCCGCCTCAACCCACTCAACACTCTCAGCAAGCCGACAACAGCAGCCCCTGGCGCAGGTTACTTCTTCTGAATCCTAGGAGTTTCGCGAAAGGCGACGGCAAAAAACAGAAGGCCCAGCGTCAAAAACAGAATAAAGGTGTAGGTGATGGCTTCCATACCAACCTCCAAATCAGAATCCTAAGGGGGCTTGATTCCAGATTAGCTCAAAGCCGCCAGCACCCCCTCTCCCCAGAGAAACAGAGTGCCGGCGGTCATCCCGCGAGAAAGCCTTACGCTTCTTGCACCTTGCGCGTGGTGGGATCCCCCACTTTCTGGAAGACGCCGAATTCCACCATTTCCTCGCTCATGTTCGGGTCAATACCGGCGAACACATCCCGGAAGAGAGTACGGGCGCCGTGCCAGATGTGCCCGAAGAAGAACAGCAGCGCAAAGACCGCGTGGGCGAAGGTAAACCAACCGCGGGGGCTGGTGTGGAAAGTGCCGTCGGCCTTAGGCGTTTCGCGGTCGAACTCGAAGAGCTGGCCCAACTGAGCCATACGGGCATACTTTTTAACCGTTGGCGGGTCAGTGAACACCTGACCGTCCAGCTTGCCGCCGTAGAACTCCACCGTCACGCCCACCTGCTCAAAGCTGTAGCGTGACTCGGCGCGCCGGAAGGGAATGTCCGCCCGCACCACGCCATCGGCGTCCCGCAGGATGACGGGGAACGTCTCGAAGAAGTTGGGCATGCGTTGCACCGTCAGCTCCCGACCTTCACGGTCCCGGAAGACGGGGTAGCCCAGCCACTCGATAGCAATACCGTCTCCCTTGTTCATCGGACCAGCCCGGAACAAACCACCCTTGGCCGGGCTGTTACCCACGTAATCGTAGAAGAGCAGCGACTTGGGGAGAGAATTGTAGGCCTCGCTGCGGGTCATCCCGGCCTCCATAGCGGCATTGACGCGCCGGTTAATTTCCTGGTTGAAATAGCCGGAGTCCCATTGGTAGCGGGTGGGGCCAAACAGCTCCACAGGAGTGGTGGCACTGCCGTACCACATCGTCCCGGCCACCACAAAGCCGGCAAAAAACACGGCCGCAATCGAGCTGGAGAGCACGCTCTCAATGTTCCCCATGCGCAGAGCCTTGTAGAGGCGTTGGGGTGGGCGTACTGTAATGTGAAACAGGCCGGCAATGATGCCCACGATGCCCGCGGCAATGTGGTGGGCCACCACCCCGCCAGCGTTGTAGGGGTTAAACCCTGCCGGCCCCCACTCCGGCGCCACCGGCTGCACATGCCCTGTCGTCGCGTAGGGGTCGCTGACCCACATCCCTGGGCCAAACACCCCCGTCAGGTGAAAAGCCCCAAAGCCGAAACAAAGGATCCCGGCCAAGAGCAGGTGGATCCCAAAAATCTTCGGCAAGTCCAAAGCCGGCTCGCCGGTACGGGGATCCCGGAACAGCTCCAGATCCCAGTACACCCAGTGCCAGCAGGCGGCCAAAAAGAGCAAGCCAGACAAAACAATGTGAGCAGTGGCTACCCCTTCAAACGTCCAGAAGCCGGGATTGGCCACGCTCTCGCCGTAGATATTCCAGCCGCCCCAGGAGTTGACCACCCCCAGACGCACCATGAATGGCATGACGAACATGCCCTGACGCCACATCGGATTCAGGACAGGATCCGATGGCTCGAAAATAGCCGTTTCATACAGCGCCATCGATCCGGCCCAACCTGCCACCAGCGCAGTGTGCATCAGGTGTACCGCGATCAGGCGACCTGGGTCATTTAATACAACGGTGTGGACCCGGTACCACGGTAGTCCCATAAAGCTCGATCCTCCACGTTCTCCAACACTTGCGCGATATCCAGTCAAAAAACTGAAGCCGACATCTTCACCTGGGATCCTTACCTAAGCAGTCTCTTCAGTGTCGAGGGGTGCCGCACCCACCTAACCCAAGAGCGCACCCAGTGAGGACATCGCTCTCAGAATTTTCATCACAGGCATCAAACAGTATAACGAAACGCAACTGACCTGAGCGGCTTCAGGCGGGATGCCCTCTTATCTGCCATCATCTTCCCAGATCTCTCGCCAAAGATTAAAAATATGATTTAAAGTGTAACAATACTTAGCAAACCCTGGAGCTTTCCTGGCTCAATCTGAAAGGTGTCGTGGTTTCGGGCGAGATTATGGCAACGATTCGCTTTGTCAACGAGAATAGAGAGATCGTCGTCGCGGAAGGCGCTAACCTGCGCTTGAAGGCGCTGGAGAACCAGATCGACCTCTACAAGATGATGGCCAAGCTGCTCAACTGCGGCGGCAACGGCCAGTGTGGCACCTGTGTGGTGGAGATCGTCGAGGGAGCCGAGAACCTCTCTCCCCGCACCGAGGCGGAAAACCGCAAGCTCAAGCGCAAGCCCGATACCTATCGTCTCGCCTGCCAGACGAAGGTATTGGGGGATGTTGCGGTGAAGACGAAACCCTAGAGCCGGCTTGGCCGCTTTTGGGCAAGGCGTACCTGAGAATGGTATGCTAGCTGCCAGTTGGGTTTGCGGCGTGTGCAGCTATGGAGACGAACTACCTGGGCCTTTTGGCCACCATTTTGGTTATTCTGGTACCCTCGATCTTCCTGGTGATCTTGTACGTGCAGACTTCCAGCAAGTCGGAGAGCTGACCTAGGCCCATGAAGGCAAGTCTTACCTCCTGCTGAGGAACCAAGGCTCACAGTCGACGATGACATCCAAAGCTCGACGGGGATCCCCGATGGAAAAGGGGATCCCTCTACTTTTTGCGCCAAGCTGTCCCTTGGCCGAGGCCCTCTCCACCTGGAGCCCTCCGGCAACGGTTCCTGCCTGTCTGTGTTGCCTGCGAGAAGGTTTCCGCTTCCCTAGCTAGAAATCTATAGCCTTCATCGGAAAACTTGATTTTTGTCTATCCTAGTTTGCCACTAGGATGCCTCTTAAGATTTTTTACAGGATCTCAGTAGGCGATGGGGTCAGGCGGGATTCCTGGCCGTAAGGAGGATTATGAGTTTGGACGGGCTGGTCAGAACCGCGTGGTTAATTCCCCTCTATGCGCTAGTGGCGTGGCTGGGGGCGTTGATTTGGTCCCCTGGGATCACCCGGCGCACCGGCCCCCGACCGGCGGGCTATCTAAATGCGCTGCTGACCTTGGTGGCGTTCTTGCACAGTGTGGGGGCGCTGGTGGCGATTTGGGATCAGCCGGCGCAGGTGATTCGGCTGCCCTGGCTGCAGGTAGGGGATCTGGTGTTGGAGCTGCCGCTGCAGGTTTCATCGCTAACGCTGGGGGCCTGCGCCGTGGTGACGGGGCTAAACCTGGCGGCCCAGATCTACGGCTTTGGCTACATGGAAATGGACTGGGGCTGGGCGCGGTTCTTCTCGCTGCTGGGCCTGTTTGAGGGGGGGATGTGCGCTCTGGCTCTGTGCGACTCTTTGTTTTTCAGCTACGTCATCCTGGAGATTTTGACTCTGGGCACCTACCTGTTGGTGGGCTTTTGGTTTAACCAATCGCTGGTGGTAACTGGGGCCCGGGATGCTTTTCTAACCAAGCGCATCGGCGACCTGTTGCTCTTGATGGGGGTCATCGCCATCTATCCTTTGACGGGATCCTGGGAGTTTGAGGACTTGACGGCTTGGGCAAAGTCGGTGCAGGCAGGAGCTATCTCTGTGGATCCGAACTTGATCGCCTTGGTGGGGCTGGGGTTGCTGGCCGGCCCTGTGGGCAAGTGTGCCCAGTTCCCTTTGCATCTGTGGCTGGATGAGGCGATGGAAGGGCCGATCCCCTCTACGATCTTGCGCAATGCGGTGGTGGTGGGCACAGGAGCTTGGGTGTTGATTCGGCTGCAGCCGCTCTATGAGCTTTCCCCGACGGTGTTGCGGCTGATGCTGGTGATCGGGGGGCTGACGGCAGTGGGGGGATCCCTGGTGGCCCTGGCCCAAATTGATGCCAAGCGGGCCTTGTCCTACCTGGTGAGCGCCTACATGGGCTTGATCTTTGTAGCGGTGGGCACAGGACACACGCAACAGGCCTACCAACTGCTGCTCACCTATGCGCCGGCGATGGCCTTGCTGGTGATGGCGCTGGGCATGGTGATCTGGAACAGCATTACCCAGGATCTGCGCTATCTGGGGGGCTTGTGGTCGCGGCGGCCCATTTCCGGCCTGTGCTTTTTGACGGGGATGGCCGGCATGGTGGCCCTGCCGCCTTTCGGCTCCTTCTGGGTGCTGACGGATCTGTGGCAGCAGTTGGCGCAATCGGGGCAGGGGCTGTGGGCGGCAGTGGTGCTGGTCACCAACGCGGTAACGGCGCTGGGGCTGACGCGGGTATTCGGCCTGGTTTGGGGAGGCAAGCCGCAGCAGATGAGCGAGCGCTCCCCAGAGGTGCACTGGCCGATGATGTTGCCCAGCACGGCCATGATGGGGGTGACGCTGCATGTGCCGATGATTCTGGCGGCCTTGGATCTCTTGCCGGCTCTGCAGGGGATCCCGATTGCGGTGATGGCCGGATCCAGCTTGGCGGGCATCGCGTTGGGAGCCTGGCTGTACCTGCCGCGGGGGCGGCGGCCAGTGGACTGGGCTTTCTTGGCCGACTGGCAGGATCTGCTGGCCAACGACTTCTACACCCCCAAGCTCTACCGCGCCAGCGTGGTGTTTGTGGTGCGCATCATTTCTGAGGTTACGGCCCTCTTTGACCGCTACGTGGTGGACGGCGTGGTGAATTTGACCAGCTTAGTTGTGCTGGCAGGAGGTCAGGTTTTGAAATACACCACCTCCGGCCAGTTGCAGGCCTATGTGCTGACGATTGTGGTGGGGGTGGCCCTGCTGGGCTGGCTAATTCTCTAGGCAGAGGGGGACGGAGTCCTTAAGAAAGAGGGAAAAGACCATGCTGAGTGCCTTGATTGTGTTGCCGATTTTGGGATCCCTGCTGCTGTTCCTGGGCTTGGGAGGGCGCAAGCTGGCGGTGGTCTTGGCCGGGATCCCGTTGGCCATCTCGCTATTTCTGTTTACCCGCTTCGACGTGCAGGCGACCGGCTTTCAGTGGGAGCAGCGGTGGGATTGGATCCCGCAAATCGGGCTGAGCTACTCCCTGGGCTTGGACGGGCTGGCTTTGTTGATGGTGGCCCTGAACGGGCTGCTCACTCTCATCGCCATTTTGACGGCTGAGCCGGAGACCAAGCGGCCCAATCTCTTTTACGGCTGCATTCTGCTGATGAGTGGGTCGGTCAACGGGGCTTTTGCCGCCCAGAACCTGCTGTTGTTTTTCCTCTTTTACGAGCTGGTGCTGATCCCGATCTACTTGCTCATTTCCATCTGGGGCAGCCCCAAGCGGGATTATGCCGCCATCAAGTTTTTGATCTACACCGCTGTTTCCGCCGTCTTCCTGTTGGGGGCGTTTCTGGCCGTCTACTGGCTGGGGGATCCCCATACTTTTGAGCTGGCCGAGATTCGCATCAGCTCCCTGGGCCCCGCTGCCCAAACCCTGGCCCTGTTGGCTTTGATTGTGGCCTTTGGCATCAAGATGCCGCTGGTGCCCTTCCACACCTGGCTGCCCGACGCCTACGGCGAGTCTTCCCCGCCGGTGGCGGTGCTGCTGGGAGGGGTGCTCTCCAAGTTGGGCACCTATGGTCTGTTTCGCTTTGGGCTGCAGTTGTTTCCCCAGGCTTGGGCCGATCTGAGTGGGCTGCTGGCCTGGTGGGGGGCTATTGCTGTGCTGTCGGGGGCTTTGGCGGCCATCGCCCAAAAAGACATCAAGCGCATGGTGGCCTACAGCTCCATCGGCCATATGGGCTACATCCTGCTGGGTATGGCGGCGGCCACGCCGATTAGCCTGACGGGGGCGATGGTGCAGATGGTCTCCCACGGCCTGATTCTGGCGCTGCTGTTTGATCTGGTGGGCCTGGTGGAGCGCAAGGTGGGAACGCGGGATCTGAACGTGCTCAACGGCCTGCTCAATCCTCTGCGCGGCCTGCCCACCGTGAGCGCCCTGTTGATCTTGGGCGGCATGGCCAGCGCCGGGATCCCGGGCTTGGTGGGCTTTGTGGCCGAGTTTTTGATCTTCCAGGGCAGCTACCAAGATTTTCCGTTGCCCACGTTGCTCAGCATCTGCGGCACCGGCTTGACGGCGGTGTATTTTGTGATTTTGCTCAACCGCACCTGCTTCGGCAAATTGGACAACCGCACCGCCTACTACCCCCGGGTGCAAGGTTGGGAGCGGATCCCGGGCTTTCTTTTAACTGCCTTGATCGTCTGGTTTGGGATCCAGCCCATGAACCTGGTGAAATGGCCCCAAACCTTGGCCTTTACTCTATCCACCCAGGTGGCTCAAGCCCAGACGCTTGTCATCGCGGAAGCCGAACATTCTTCTCCCTCCAGTTTGCTGCAGGGATCCCTGATGGACAACGCAAGCTCATGACTTTCTCCCCTAGCCGAAGGCAGTGAAGAGTTGGAGACTTTTTCCATGACGACGACCCTGGTTACGCCCAAGCTCCCCCCTTCCACCCATCCCTTTGCCGAGGTGGTGCATCGCCTCGAGGCAGGGGGATCGATGCTGCCGGATACGCCGGAAAACCTGATGCAAATTATCGGCCTCTACAAAGCCTATGCGGTGCCGATGGACTTTTACTGGCGCGATCTGCTCTACATTGCCGAGCAGGTGTTTGTGGATCCCTTGCCCTTTTTTAAGTTCATCATTCCCGAAGAATATTTGAAGCTGGCCAACCACTACGCGGGGGATAATGCCGATTTGCGCATTTGGCGCGGCCCCGCTACGGCCCACCCGGAACTGCTGGAGTTCATGGAAAAAGGGGAGCTCAAGCGCAAGCTGCCGCGGATTTTGCATCACCTTTGGCATGACCGCATCAACATGGAATTTGCCGAAGAATGTATGCGGGCCATGCTCTGGCACCGGGATATGGGAGGCCTGCTGGATCCCTATATGGATTCGGAAGAATACAAGCAAAATGCCGACCGCGCCATCCGCGCCTACTGCCAGGGCAACCCCCTTTTGACCGGCCTGTACAAGCTCTTTCCAGACATGTTTCTGGAACTCTGCCGCCAGGCCACCATGTATTCGGTGCTGGGCCTGTTTTGGGAGGTGATGGCCCCCGTCTTTTTTGAGATGAGCGATCTCTACGACGAGGGCAAAATCACCAGCGTGCCGGAGGCGATGAACTTTTTGGTTAACGGGATCTTCGCCGTTGCCGGGCGGCCCATTTATCACCGGGTGCGCATTGGAGGAGAGTGGTACGACATTGTGCCCAAATCCAAAGGATTCACTTGGCTATACGAGGCGGCTTTCCCCTATGTGGAAGCGGTGTTTTATCGCACCTCTCCCTTCCGCGGCACCAAGTCCTACAACGCCCAAGCCAACGAAGTTCCCACCAACCAATTGGATTTCCACTACGGGGTTCTCTACGCCGATAAGTTTCCGGTGGGCAGTGCCGGGATCCCGCCGACCCTTTTGCACCAGGATATGTACCACTTTTTGCCCCAGTATTTGGTGGAGTATTACCGCAAGCATTGCCGTGGTGAAGACGACATGCTGATCCAGCTTGGGATCAGCTTCCAGCGCTCCATGTACAACGTTACTTCAGCCGTGATCCAGGCGGGGAGAGCCGCTTTCTTGTATCCTCTGGACGATCCCAACCCGCGGCATTTGATGAGGAACCGCCGTTATTTTGAGGGACAGCTCAATCGCTTCACCCGACCGGAATACGGCATCCGCGAGGCAGCCCGCCTCTCCTATATTCAGGATCAAAACTACCGCTAGTTGAGGACAATTACGCCGATTTCAGGTGGTCGGTTTTGGCTTTCCCTTTTCCCGATCCTGCTTGGACCCAACTGCTCTTCTGAACCTGCCGTCCAGACCTTTATTCCCACTTCAGCAAAACAAGGATCTTGGCCATGCCTGATATTGTCGATATTGCAGTTTCTGCTGAGGGTTTTTCCACCTTGGTTACAGCCGTGAAGGCGGCAAACTTGGTGGATACTTTGAAAGGCCCTGGCCCTTTCACTGTTTTTGCGCCCACCGATGCGGCTTTTGCCAAGTTGCCCCCCGGCACCATCACCACCCTAGTGCAAAACATCCCCCAATTGACTCGCATTTTGTGTTACCACGTGGTGCCCGGTCGCCTGAAAAAGGCGGATTTGGCCAAGTACCAGCGTGTAGGCTCGGTAGAGGGATCCCCCATCGATTTGTTTATCGAGGGGGACGTGTTTGAGGTGAACAATGCCACCGTTATCCAGGCGGATATCGAGGCGGACAACGGCATCATTCACGTCATCGACACCGTGATCCTGATGCGCCCCCACTGGTTCTGGCCGATCATGCTCTCGGGAGAAACAGGGAAAAGCGAGGGCCAAAGCTTGGCTAGCGACCGCAGAGTCGATACACCGGCAAGGTGAAATGAAAACTGCTGCCCTTGCCCAGGATCGATTCCACCCAAATCTGGCCATAGTGGGCGCGCACGATGCGACGGCAAAGGGAAAGGCCAATGCCATAGCCTTCCTGCTGTTGGTCGCGGGATAGGCGCACCGCATCGGAGAAGATGTTCTCTTGCTCGGCTTCCGGGATCCCAGGGCCGGTGTCGCTGACGGTCACCTGTACCTTTTGGCTGGTGCGGTGGAGGATGTTGAGGCGGATGGATCCCCCGGCGGGAGTGTACTTGATGGCATTGTCCAACAGGTTGAAAATAACCTGGCGGATCTTGTCGGGATCCACGTGAACTGTGGGCAGATCCACCGGAATATCGGCTTGAAACTGCAATTGCTTGGCTTGGATGCGAGGCAGTAGCTCCTCGATCACTGGCTGGCATAGGCTGGCCAACTGAGTTTCCACGGCTCGAATCCGCAGCTCCGAGGCACTGCCACGGGCCGACTCGAGAATATCGGTGATCATGCTGTCCATCTTGCGCAATTGCTGGCGGGCATGCTCGAACAACTGCCGCTCCACCGCCTTGTCCAGGGATCCTTCTCGCCCTTGCTGTAGGGTTTCGACCGCCAGGGCTGTAGCCGTCAGGGGGCTGCGCAAATCGTGCACCAGCATGGCCAGAACGCGGTCTTTGAAGTCCAACTGCTCCCGCAGTTGGGCGCGCTCCTGGCGCAGCGAAAACACCTCTTCCGACATTTGCAACAACGCCTCGGTGGTCGGGGGAGGAGCAGGATCTTGACCCGCCTCTTCCTGGTAGGAAACCAAAGCCGCCTGACCCTGCCAGCGGGGCCACCACACTTCCAACTGCGTCGCCAGATCTTCGCCCGCCAAGACCTGAGCCGGCAGGGGTTCTGCTTTCACCAAGGCTGGCGTCACCACCAACTTGTAGTGCTCTGCTAGGTAGGGGTGCTCCTCCAGCGGTACCACCTTCAGATGGGCAGGATGCTGGCCCGGCAGCCCCTGGATGTGCCGACGCAATTGCTCCGCCAGTTCCTCGATATTGGCTCGACCCTGAGCAAACAACAGCAGGCGAATGCCAGAACGGGTGGAGGTGCGATCTAGCGAAGTTTGCATAGGCAAAAGTCCCAAGGGCCAAAGATGAGGTCTGCAGCAGCAGAGGTTGCCGCCAACGAAACCCGGCTCCCTCGCTGCCCGTCCTTTACCTTCCTAACACTTAACTTTGGGAAAAGTTTAGGAGGGAACATCAAAGGCAGTGAAACTCAGTGAAACAGATACGCCAGCCCTACCAACACTGCCAGCAACCCCGCTGTTGTCAGAGTGAAGTGCAGGAGGGAGGTTTTGCCTTTACGCACCATGTTGCGCATGGCCAGGCGGGTATAGCTCACCTGAGGCGAGGATCCCTTCTCAACAGGGGTGGAGCTGACAGGAGAGGGCTGCGACATCGGGATGGCCGGAACAAAAGCTGAACACTACCTTTAACCTAGCCCAATCCACCCCTCTTGATAAATACCCCCTGCCCCCCAGGGCGCTGGCTCAGTCAAACCGGCAAGGGATCCGCAGGCACTGCTGCAACAGCTCCTGGTAATCCCGTCCGTCCATGAGAAAAGCCCCAAAGCGAGCCAGGTGCGGGTTCATCAACTGGGCGTCAAAAAGGCGAAAGCCCCGCTCCCGCAGGTGTTCCACCAGCTTGACCAGCGCCACCTTCGAAGCGTTGGGAATGCGGTAAAACATCGATTCGCCGATAAAGGCCGCCCCCAAAGCAATGCCCAGGATCCCGCCTGCTAGGGTGTCTCCCTGCCAGGTTTCAAAGCTGTGGGCAAACCCCGCTTGGTGCAGGGCAAGGTAGATCTGCTTTAATTCCGAGCTAATCCAAGTTTGGGGGCGAGCGGCACAGCCCTCCACCACTTGCTCAAAAGCGCCGTTGATCCGCACCTGAAAGCAACTGCCGCGCACCAAAGGCCGCAGCGAACGGGGACAGTGAAACCGCTCGTCCAAAGGGATCAGCGCGTGCTGCTCGGTGCCATACCAGGCCAGGGATCCGGTTTCTTCGTCCGCCATGAGGAAGTAGCCCTGGGCATATCCGGTCAGAATAGCGCCTATATCTACCTGCATGCTGTCTCTGCGCCTCTCAAGATTGCCATTCCGGCGAGAGGCTGGCAAAGTCTCCCGCATCGACCTTGGGGTGACAATCCACACAGCCGCTCACCCGCACTGGGTTGGGAAAGTCTACTTGCGGGTGCAAAGCGCGGAAGTAGCGAGACTCGGCCAGGCGATAGGGCACCGGTTCCCCTTGGCGCAGGGGACGGGAATTAGGCCGCAAATAGCCCCAAGCCAGTTGTAAAGCCACGCCGGTCAGGGGCTGGATCTGCTGGCCGTAGTGGTTGGGATCCTGTAGCAGCCGTCGCCAGGTTTCGGTGGGCAACACCTGAGCGGGCAGCGCCACATGGCAAGTGCCGCAACTGCGCACGTATTGGGCCTGCTCCAACTGGGCCTGGGTGAGGCTTTGCTGCGCTTGCGTCAGGGATCCCATCAATCCGACCAGAAGGACGATCAGGCCAAAAAGCCAAAATCGCCGCTGTCGCTTTCTCAAGGGAGCCATGCTCTCACACCAAGGTCAATGCTTTCCCAATTTAGACCAGCCCGCGAAAGATCCAGGCCCAGTTCCTGGAATTGGCTTGGCCTATCTTTGCAGAAACTCCAGAAAATCCCGCCACCAATTGCAGATCCCTTGCCACATCCGCAGCATTTCTTGGCGTATCTCTCCCGTTTCCTCCTGCAGCTAAGCCGGGCGGAGCTCGATAGCACCGCTGCGCCTGTCAAAGCGAGCCAGAGCTCCTCGGGGAGCCAGCATCAGTTTCTGCGATCAGCACCTCGTGCTTTTGCACAATTCAGTTCAGCGCTTTCAGCTCCTTGCCCAGGGTTTGAGCGGTGCTGGACAGGCTAGATAGCATCAGTGGCAGCCTAGTTTTTGGACTCTCTCTCCGACAAGAGCAGGTCGCAGCCAAATCCGGCTGGGTCTAAAATAGCGGGGCTGCGGACTCTCCCTCGAGTTTTTCGTATGGACTTGCCTAACCTCCTCTGGCCAGACCCCGGCGAGATCCCGGCTCCTCCCCAGCCGGGGATCCTGGGCATCTTGGCTTCCGGCAACGGCAGCAACTTCGAGGCCATCGCCCAAGCCATCGATGCTGGCGAGCTACGGGCGCAAATTGCCGTCGTGATCACCAACAATCCAGACGCCTACGTGCGGCAGCGGGCGCGGCGAAGAGGGATCCCTTGTATTCTGCTCAACCATCGGCACTATGCCAGCCGGGAGGCGCTGGACGCGGCCATCTTGCAAGTGCTCCAGGAGTATCAGGTGGAGTGGGTGATCATGGCCGGCTGGATGCGTTTGGTGACCCAAGTGTTGCTGTCTGCCTATCCGGAGCGGGTTTTAAACCTCCACCCCAGCCTCTTGCCCAGCTTCAAGGGCCTGCGGGCGGTGGAGCAGGCGCTGGAGTACGGCGTGAAAATCACCGGCTGCACCGTCCACCGGGTCACGTTGGAAATGGATAGCGGCCCCATTGTGGCGCAAGCAGCCGTACCGGTTTTGCCGGAAGATACGGTGGAATCCCTTTACCGGCGCATCCAGGCCCAGGAACACCGCCTCTACCCGCTGGCCATCCGCCTCTGTTTGGCCGAGGGATCCCGCCTCCCCAAGTTCTCGGAGAAGCTGCACAATTGAGGGTGAGCCCGCCGCTGGCGCCCCCTATGGCCGAAATCTCGCCGTTGCTCGTTTTCGACAGCTCTGCGATCCTGGCCGGTCGCCCGGCTCTGTGGCAGGAATGGGCCCGTTTTGGGGTGTGTGTGCTGCCCCAGGCGGTGATGGCGGAGCTAGAACGCCTAACCCGACAGGCCATCGACCCCCAAGAAGAATCGACAGCGCGCGCCTTCTTGCGCCACTGGCCCCGTTTGGGATTTGCCGTCTCAGAAGCCCGCGCCCTGGTGGGTGAAGTCAACGCCGGCGAGCAGTCGCTGCGAGTCCGCCTAGAGCAGGCCATTGCCGAGTGTGCCTATGCCCTGGCCCAACAGCAGCCGGGATCCCTGGTGGTGGTGGTGAGCAACGACCGACCCTTGGTCGAGCGAGTGCAGGGGCTGGGCCTTGCCAACCTCTGTGCCATCTCTCTGGCCGAGCTCAACCGGTGGATGCGCCAGCGCCCCCAGGCTGTGGCTATGGCTTGGAAGCGGCTGCCAGGGCCTCCCATTCCCGCTGCTCCGTTGCCCCCCTCCCCAACTTCTGCAAAACCACCCTCCCCCGCTCAAAAGGGCTCCCGACCTGTTCAACGGAGATCTCAGGTTGGATTCGCCTGGAAAAGCGTGCAAAACTCCCTGGCGCTGCTGCTGGCTTTGGCTTTCTTCTCGGCAGCAGGGTTGCTGGCCTGGCGTTTGTTGGATCCCACGGGGAGCGAAGGGATCTGGCGGCGGCTGCCCCTGTCTCGGACCCTTGGCTGCGCGATCTCTAGCCGCTTTGGCCGAAAGAGCCCCCGCAGACCTATGCTAGGATGAGGGCTTGCTGAAAACCCGGATCCCGCCCCATGACGGAAACGGCTGACCTTTGGCCCCAGCTTTTGGGACAGTTGCTGGAGCGGCAATCTCTGAGCGAAGCCCAAGCCGAACAGTTGATGAACGGCTGGCTGCACAACCAAGTGCCGGATGTGGTGTCGGGAGCGATTTTGGCGGCCCTGCAAGCCAAGGGGGTCAGCGCCAGTGAACTGGCCGGCATGGCGCGGGTGCTGCAGCGAGCTTCCCTGGGATCCCCCCTGGATCTGCCCCTGTTGGTGGATACTTGCGGCACCGGGGGAGATGGGGCCGGCACGTTTAACATTTCCACTGCCGTGGCCTTCGTGGTCAGCGCTGCCGGGATCCCAGTCGTGAAGCACGGCAACCGCTCTGCTTCTGGCAAGGTTGGCTCGGCGGACGTGCTGGAGGCGTTGGGGGTGAACCTGAGCGCTGAGCCAGAGCAAGTGCGGGCGGCGGTGGCGGAAGTGGGCATCACCTTTCTCTTTGCCCCCCACTGGCACCCGGCCATGCGGGCGGTGATCCCCTACCGCCGCGCCCTTAAAGTTCGCACTGTCTTTAATCTCTTGGGGCCCCTGGTCAATCCCCTCTATCCCAACCGCCAGGTGATCGGGGTTTATGCCCCGGAGCTGGTGCCGGTGATGGCCGAGGCCTTGCGTCTGTTGGGGCGGGAAAGGGCCGTGGTGTTGCACAGCCGCGAAGGTCTGGACGAGGCCGGGTTGGATCAGCCCACCGATCTGGGCATCCTTTCCGGTGGGCTGGTACGAACAGAAGTTTTGAACCCGCGAGATTACGATCTTACGCCCGCACCTGTCCAGGCCCTCCAGGGGGGGAACTTGGCGGAAAATGCCGCCATCCTCGCCCAAGTTCTCCAAGGATCCGGAGCGCCTGCCCAGCGGGATGTGGTGGCCCTCAATGCCGCTTTGGCCCTGCAGGTGGCCGGAGCCGTTCCCGATTGGGGATCCGGAATTGCCCAAGCGCGGGAGATCCTTGCCAGCGGCGCTGCCTGGGATCGCCTGCAAAAGCTGGTCAATTTTCTGGCTTCGTGACGTACTCCCGCACTCATGCTGACGCATAGAGTGCGGGCTTCCCAGTGACTCCTGCCCAATAGCAGGACATTTCCTGAGCTTGAAGAACGGGACGCCCCACCGCTCTGGATTTGATGACTCTCGCCGAGCTGTGATCCCTGCCAATCCTCAACCCACAGTGCGGACAATCGTGCCACCGCTCATGCAGCTTTTTGGGCACATCTCGACCACACCC